>CP048486.1:900000-1137500 GCA_025560025.1 Agrobacterium tumefaciens
TTCATCATCGTGCTGGTGTCGCTGCTGGTGCAGGGCTGGACCATCAAGCCGGTAGCGACGAAACTCGGACTGATCGTGCCGCCGCGCATGGGCGAGGTGGACAAGCTGGAAGTCGATCTACCCGGCACTGCCAATCACGAACTGATCTCCTACCGGGTCGCCAAGGGTAGCGCCATCATGCAGGGCGAGCGCATTCCGCGCTGGGCCATGCCTTCGCTGGTGGTGCGCGACGGCAAATCGATCCGCTACCAATATGCCGGGCGGCTGCGGGAGAACGATCTCGTCTACCTCTTCATCGCGCCCGGCTATTCCCGCCTGATCGACCGGCTGTTCGCCAGCGCCCTGCCGGTTGCCGATGACGACGCCGATTTCTTCGGCACTTTCGCGATCTCGCCCGCCCGCCCGGCAAAGGAACTGGACGCAGCCTATGGCCCCGGCCTGCTTTCGCCCGCCGAGCAGGCGATGAGCGTCGCGGAACTCATCGAGGCGCGCCTTGCCGGAAAGGCCGACTACGCCGACCGCGTGCGCCTTGGCTCCATCGTGCTGATCGTTCGCACACTGGACGAGCACGAGGCGATAACGGGTGTGGGCATCTCCCTCGAGCCGGTGGAGCCGGCCACCAGCCTGCCCATCTTCATCAGCTTTTCAGAAATCCTCAACCGTGTACGCAACCATCTGGCAGAGAAGCGCCAGCCACGCTCCGCCAGCATTGAAGAAAGCGCCCCCGCCGCTGCGAATACAGTGAGAGAAAATGAGGCCTGACCGGCTTGCGTCGTCAATCAGGCATAGTATGGTCCGTGCCGAACTCGCAACAAATCAGGATCGACCTATGCCCGCTTTCAAGACCCTCGACGACCTCAACGACATTGCCGGAAAGCGCGTTCTCGTCCGCGTTGATCTCAACGTGCCGGTCGCAGATGGCAAGGTGACGGACGCAACCCGTATCGAACGCGTTGCGCCAACCATTCTGGAACTCTCCTCCAAGGGCGCGAAAGTCATTCTGCTTGCCCATTTCGGCCGTCCGAAGGGCGAACCTGTCGCCGACATGTCGCTTTCCCAGATCGTGCCTGCCGTCGAGGAAGTGCTCGATCACGCCGTTTCCTTCGCAGCCGACTGCATCGGCGCACCGGCGGCGGACGCCGTCGCTAAACTGAACGATGGCGATATCCTGCTTCTGGAAAACACCCGTTTCCACAAGGGCGAAGAAAAGAACGATCCGGCCTTCGTCGAAGCTCTGGCGGCCAATGGCGATATCTATGTGAACGACGCCTTCTCCGCCGCCCACCGCGCCCACGCTTCCACCGAAGGCCTTGCACGCCACCTGCCCGCCTATGCCGGCCGCACCATGCAGGCCGAGCTTGAGGCTCTGGAAAAGGGCCTCGGCCAGCCGGTGCGTCCGGTCGTTGCCATCGTCGGCGGCGCCAAGGTTTCGAGCAAGATCGATCTGCTGATGAACCTCGTCAAGAAGGTCGATGCCTTGGTCATCGGCGGCGGCATGGCCAACACCTTCCTCGCCGCCCGCGGCGCACAGGTCGGCAAATCGCTCTGTGAGCATGATCTCGCCGAGACTGCGAAGCAGATCATGATCGAGGCAGCGACATCCGGCTGCGCCATCGTGCTGCCGGAAGACGGCGTCGTCGCCCGCGAATTCAAGGCCGGTGCGGCCAATGAAATTGTCGACATCAACGCCATTCCCGTCGACGCCATGGTTCTCGATGTCGGCCCAAAATCGGTTGAAAGCATCAAGGCCTGGATTTCCCGCGCCGAAACGCTGGTCTGGAACGGCCCGCTCGGCGCTTTCGAAATCGAACCCTTCGACGCGGCGACCGTGGCTGCCGCAAAACACGCGGCGGAATGCACCAAGGCCGGCAAGCTCGTCTCCGTCGCTGGCGGCGGCGACACCGTTGCCGCGCTCAACCACGCCGGCGTTTCCGAGGATTTCTCCTATGTTTCGACGGCTGGCGGCGCCTTCCTCGAATGGATGGAAGGCAAGGAATTGCCGGGCGTTGCCATCCTGACCGCCGCCAAGTAAACTCATCCTACTTGCCTGACACAAGGCCGGACAAGCCATGCTTGTCCGGCCTTGCTTTTTGGTAAGCGGCACCGGGAGGAAAAGTTTCAAACGATTGAAATCATTTCAATCGTTTCAATGAGTTAGCGTGCCATTTCCCTGCCCTGGAACTTCTGTTATCGGAAATTTATTGTGCCTTGGGAGAATAGCAAATGACCGAACGTCTCGAAGACATTGCAATCAAAATGGTCGCCGACGGCAAGGGCCTGCTCGCCGCCGACGAATCCACGGGAACGATCAAAAAGCGTTTCGACAGCATCAATCTGGAGTCCACCGAGACCGCCCGCCGCGATTATCGCGAGATGCTGTTCCGTTCCGACGACGCCATGAAGAAATACATCTCCGGCGTCATCCTTTATGAAGAGACCCTGTTCCAGAAGGCCGCCGACGGCACGCCTTTCGTTGATATCATCAAGGCCGCCGGCAGCCTGCCGGGCATCAAGGTGGATATCGGCGCCAAGCCGATGGCTTTCCACCCGCATGAATTCATCACCGAAGGCCTCGACGGTCTTTACGAGCGCCTGCGCAAGTATCATGAGGCCGGCGCGCGTTTCGCCAAGTGGCGCGGTGTCATCACCATCGGTGAGCAGCGTCCGAGCTGGGGTTCGATCAAGGCAAACTCCCAGTCGCTCGCCCGTTACGCCGCTCTCTGCCAGCAGGCGGATATCGTGCCGATCGTGGAGCCGGAAGTGCTGATGGACGGCGAGCCGGGCACGCATGACATCGACCGCTGTGCGGAAGTCACGCAATGGGTTCTCCAGACCGTCTTTGCGGACCTGTTCGACGCCCGCGTGAACCTTGAAGGCATGATCCTCAAGCCGAACATGATCATCGACGGCAAGAAGGCCCGCAAGGCTTCTGTCGAGGAAGTGGCGGAAAAGACCGTGAAGGTTCTGAAGGCGACCGTGCCTTCCGCCGTTCCGGGCATCGCCTTCCTTTCCGGCGGCCAGTCCTCCGAAGAGGCAACCGCGCATCTCTCCGCCATGAATGCCGGTTACGACCTGCCCTGGTCGCTGACCTATTCCTACGGCCGCGCGCTTCAGGATACGGCCCTCAAGACATGGGGCGGCAAGCAGGAGAATGTTGCTGCCGGTCAGCGCGCCTTCACGCACCGCGCTGCGATGAACAGCCTCGCCGCCAAGGGCAACTGGAAGCAGGAACTAGAAAAGGCGGCCTGAGGCCCTCGCCGCAGGTTTTCAGCCAAACAAAAGCCGCCCCATTGGGCGGCTTTTTTGTTACGGACGCAGAAGCAGCGTCACCGACCAAATGACAAAGGCGGCAACCGCAATCTTCCAGCAATCGCCTCTTTTCTTGAGGCCCGGCAGACCAAGCGGCCGAATGATCTGGACCACCATGGCCAGCAGTAAAAAAAGGCCGATCGCCTTTGTCATTTATTGAGCCTTTTCTTTATTTCTGCATCGTCACAGGCTGGACATTTTTACCGTTCACCAGAAGAGTGCAACTCATTCGGGTAATCCCGTTCTATGACCTGTCCGACCGTCCGTCCGAACGCATGAGAGTGTCTTCATGAGCAGAAATCTTCTACCCGTATTCGCTCTTTTATCCAGCACTCTGTTTCTTTTTCTCGGCAACGGCCTTCAGGGCCTCGTGCTGCCGGTTCGCGGTTCGGCGGAAGGTTACTCCAATGAAATACTGGGCTTTCTCGGCACTTCCTGGGCGGCCGGCTTCGTCATCGGCTGCTTCGTGGCGCCCGCCATCGTGCGCCGTGCGGGGCATGTCAGGGCTTTTGGCTCCTTCGTCGCGCTGATCTGCCTGACGGTGCTGATGACCGGCCTCATCGTCGATGATGTCTGGTGGATTGCCCTGCGCGCACTGACCGGCTTCTGCACGGCCGGCACCTCGATGATCATCGAAAGCTGGCTGAACGAGCGTGCGACCAATGAGAGCCGCGGCATGATCTTTTCGCTCTATATCGCCATCACGCTGCTTGGCGTCGTGGCCGGGCAGATGATCGTGCCGATGGGCGACATCAGCAATACCTCGCTGTTCATGATCTGCGGCATCATCTACTGCATCGCCATTCTGCCGGCCACGCTTTCCAAGGCGGCGAGCCCCCAGCCCCTGCAGAAGGTCAGTCTGGATTTACCGGCGCTCTACCGCAATTCACCGGTCTCTTTCGTCGGCATTCTGATGATCGGCATCGCCAACGGTGCTTATGGTACGCTCGGCGCTGTCTTTGGCGCACGAGCCGGTCTCGACCCGACCATGATCGCCATCATGGTCTCCGTCACGATTTTCGTCGGCGCGCTGGCGCAGTTTCCGGCGGGCCGCCTGTCGGACCGGATAGACCGCCGTTACGTCCTGGCCGGGTTGGCCGGGCTCGGCGCGGTCGCGGGCCTTGCCGTCGCGGCGGTGCAACCGCATGATGTCTATGTATTGATCGCCATGATCGCCGTTTATGGCGCCGCCGCCAACGCGCTCTATCCCATCGCTGTGGCGCATGCCAACGACTATGCCGCCTCGGAAGACTTCGTCAAAGTCTCGGGCGGGTTGCTGCTGCTTTATGGCATCGGCACCATTATCGGCCCGACACTCGGCGGCGCGGTCATGACCTATTTCGGCCCCTATGCGCTGTTTCTGGTAACAGCCGTCGCCCATGTGCTGATCACAGCCTATGCCATCATCAGAAGCCGTCAGCGTGCCGCCCTTTCGACCGACGAAAAGGACAATTTCTCGACCATGATGCCGACGACGCCCTCCCCACTCGTCACGCCGGAAAGCATTGCACTTGATCCGCGCGCGCCGCAATATCCCGGGGACGATGGCAACTATGTTGAAAAAGGAGCAGGCATATGAGCCTCTTTGACGATGACCGTCCGCAAAAACCGCTGGCGCACGAGATCGGCTGCGATCTCAGCCTTCTTTCGGTAGACGAACTGACTGGCCGCATCGACCTCCTGCAAACGGAAATCACCCGGCTTGAAGAGGAGCGGACAAGGAAGTCCGCCGGCCGGCTGGCGGCGGAGAATCTCTTCCGGTCCTGACAACCGATCTCTGCAGGGCCTTGGAAAGAACCCGCAAGCCGCAAGATGCGGCCGGCGTGGTGTGCGCAAATAAACAACCTGGCGCAGTCTTTCGTTTACCATTAACCAAAAATTAAGCTTTCTGAGAGATTACTATACATGTCCAGTTCTTCTGGATCTCAGGCATCTTCTCCATTCGGCGAATTGGTCTGATTTTTCTCCCTGTTTTACCTTGAGAGCCGCTTTCGCGGCTCTTTTTTTGCCAGACGGCAAATTCCGTAAAACTGTGGGTATTAACCCTTCTTTAATAATTGCCTTGCGCATTTCAGGTAAAGATACCATCCTGAAAACACTAAAGGCCGGAACAAAATATCCCGGTCGTCGTTGCCTGACAGTGTGGTGCGTGAGCAGGGATTTAAAGAAATGTCGGAACAGGTTTTAAATACCATAAGCTTTGCGGGGCGCGCGGCTGCTTCCAACCAGTTCAAGACCCTCTATACCGAAGGCATGACCTTGGTAGAGGAAACGGCAAGCTATCTCGATGGCGCCGGTCGCGTCGCTTCCAAGGTTCTGCCGCGCATGGCCTCGGTTCTTTATGCGGCGGAATCGATGCGCCTCACCACCCGTCTGATGCAGATGGCCTCCTGGCTGCTGCTGCAGCGCGCCGTTAATAATGGTGAGATGACGCGCGATCAGGTTCTGAGCGAAAAGAACAAGGTGCGTCTCGACAGCTTCAATGTTGACCGCAACGCGCCCGGCTGGAACGATCTGCCGGAATCCTTCCGCGACCTCATCGAACGCTCTCTGCGCCTCCAGAACCGCATCGCCCTTCTTGACCGCGAAATCTATCGTCCGTCCGAAGCCACCAAGGTGCCGGACAATGAAAACAGCGTGCAGGCGCAGCTCAACCTTCTGCGCACGGCTTTCTCCATCAACTGAGAAAAGACGATCTTATCCGGACAATTTGAAAAGCAGGCTTATCGGCCTGCTTTTTTTGTTTCTGGAAGGAAGTAGAAATATCTAGGTATGAAGCAATAAATTTCATCGCCACGCCACATTTCATATTTTAATAAACATCTACCGCACAATAATAGGAGCGAAAATGCGTATCCTTAAGTATATTATGGCTACGTCCGGATGCGCCCTACTAATTGTCGCTTTTATTATCGGCAAAGAATTCTGGGATATAAACGAAAAGATTGACCGGTGCTTTGATGACTACTCTCCGGCATACATCCATGATGACGCCGCGAGAGCCGCTGCCTGCGATTGATCAAACCATGCACCCGTAACATTTAGGGTCTCTGGTCGCTATCAATAAAGCTGTTGTAATCACCCTGAGGCAAATCCAGTCGAAACGGGGCAACAAAAAAGCCCGGTAAAAACCGGGCTTTTTTAAATGATCCGTCCGCAAGAGGATCAGAGGCCGAGGCCGCCGAAACGCTTGTTGAACTTGGAAACGCGACCACCGCGGTCCATAAGCTGCTGGTTGCCGCCCGTCCATGCCGGATGGGACTTGGGGTCGATTTCAAGGTTCATGACGGCGCCTTCCGAACCCCAGGTAGAGCGGGTTTCGTATTCGGTGCCATCGGTCATGACCACCTTGATCGTGTGATAATCGGGATGGATATCAGCCTTCATGACAATCTTCCTGGTTAAGTGACGTGCGGTCCATTTGCCGCAATTGCGTCAACTGAGCCATTTCAATAAATGAAGCCATAGACCAGATGGGCTATGGCTTCCCAATTCGATGCGGAGCCTATACATGAAGGTCGCCCAGATAACAAGAGCCTGCTATCCCCTTGTGAAAGGAGATGGCCGCAGGGGCAGGAATTTTACCGCAGGCCGGAAATTCGACCCCAAAAGACCGAAAAACGGCGCGGAACGAGGAGCATAAAGGACGTGGCAGATATTGAAGCGCAGAAAGCGGCGAAACAGAGAAGCCTGAAGCCGCTTCTTGGCCTTTTCCCCTATCTCAGGCGTTATCGCGGCCTGATGGCGGCTGCCCTTTTCGCACTTGTCCTGTCTTCCGCCACCACACTCGCCCTGCCGCTTGCCGTCCGCCGTATCATTGATCACGGCTTCCAGACGCCCGATGGCGGCATGATCAACAGCTATTTCGCCATGCTGCTGGCAATTGCCGTCCTCCTCGCGCTTGCCAGCGCCATGCGCTATTATTACGTCATGACCATTGGCGAAAGGGTCGTTGCCGACCTGCGCCGCGATGTCTTTGCCCATCTCACCACGCTGTCGCAGCAGTTTTTCGATACTAATCGATCCGGTGAACTGACCTCGCGGCTGACCGCCGACACGGTGCAGATCCGTTCCGCCTTCGGGTCATCCGCCTCTGTAGCATTGCGCAACATCATCATGTGTTGTGGCGCAGTGGCGATGATGATCTATACCAGCCCCGGCCTTTCCGGTCTTGCGCTGCTTGCCATTCCCTTCATCGTGTTTCCGCTGATCGCTTTCGGACGTTCCGTCCGCGCCCGCTCGCGCACCACGCAGGACACATTGGCCAATTCCGCCGCCTATGCTTCCGAGACGATTGCGGCGAGCCGCACGGTGCAATCCTTTAATGCCGAGACCCTCGCAAATGCGCGTTATGGCGCCTCCGTGGAGGCCGCCTATCAGGGTGCGCGCGCCGCGATCGGTGCACGCTCCATCCTCACTGCCGTTGCCATTGCGCTGGTCTTCGGCAGCGTCGTCGGCATTCTCTGGTATGGCGCACAGAGCGTCCTGTCCGGCGGCATGACCGCCGGCACGCTCGGCCAATTCGTGCTTTATTCAGTCATCGCTGCAAGCGGCCTTGGCCAGCTTTCGGAAGTCTGGGGGGAACTGGCGCAGGCGGGCGGTGCCGCCGAACGGCTTTCCGAACTACTGGACGAGCGCTCACCCGTCATCGAACCGACGGCGCCCATTGCCCTGATACAGCCTCCGCGCGGCGAGGCGGCATTTGAGAATGTCGATTTCATCTACCCCCTCGCGACGGGACGGCCGATCATCTCCGGCCTCTCCTTCAAGGTGAACGCCGGTGAAACCGTTGCCATTGTCGGCCCATCCGGCGCGGGCAAGAGCACGGTCTTTTCGCTACTGATGCGGTTTTACGATCCGCAAAAAGGCCGCATCACTGTTGATGGCACGGATATCCGCGACGTCAGCCTGGCGGACCTGCGCGCGCGCCTTTCCATCGTTCCGCAGGATGTGGCGATATTCGCCTCCTCCATCCACGATAACATCGCCTTCGGCCGGCCGGATGCGACACGCGAGGAGGTCCGTGCGGCTGCGACCGCCGCACAGGCGGACAGTTTCATCGCGCGACTGACCGATGGTTATGATACGCAGGTGGGTGAACGCGGCGTTACGCTTTCCGGTGGCCAGCGCCAACGCATTGCGATTGCCCGCGCGATCCTGCGCAATGCGCCGATTCTGCTGCTCGACGAGGCGACCTCAGCGCTCGATGCGGAAAGCGAAATGCTGGTGCAGAAGGCTCTCGATGAGCTGATGAAGACCCGTACTACCATCGTCATCGCCCACCGCCTCGCCACCGTGCTGAAGGCCGACCGCATTCTGGTGATGGATGAGGGCCGTGTCATCGAGGAAGGCACGCACCAGAGCCTCATTCGCCAGAACGGCCTTTATGCAAAGCTTGCCCGACTGCAATTCCAGACGGGGCCGGACGAATTGCGCTTCCAGGCTTAATCACGCCAGCACTTTGCGCCCTGCAACACGGCCTGAAAACAGGCAACCACCAAGGAATGTGCCCTCAAGCGCATTATAGCCGTGCATGCCGCCACCGCCGAAACCCGCCACCTCACCGGCGGCATAAAGACCCGGCACCGGCGCACCGGCACCATCCAGCACGCGCGCCTCAAGGTCCGTATGCAGACCGCCCAGCGTCTTGCGTGTCAACACATGCAGGCGCACGGCGATTAATGGTCCCATCGCGGGATCGAGCAGCCGATGTGGTTTTGCGGTGCGCATCAGCCTGTCGCCAAGATAACGACGTGCGCCATGGATTGCCGTCACCTGCGCATCCTTGCAGAAACCGTTTTCGATCTCACGGTCGCGCGCCTCTATCTGGTGGCGAAGATGGCCAATATCCAATCGGTCATCGCCGCTGATTGCATTCATCGCCGGTACAAGTTCTTCCAGCGTGTCGCGGACAGCAAAATCCTCCCCGCACTCCATGAAAGCCTGTACCGGCCCGGGTGGCTCTTTGCCCAGACGTTTGAGGAGCAGCCGCACATCTTTACCCGTCAGATCAGGATTTTGCTCCGAGCCTGAAAGAGCGAATTCTTTCTTGATGATCGCCTTGGTCAAGATGAACCAGCTATGGCCGCTGCCGCGCTCGCCCAGCATTTTAAGCGTGCCGAGCGTATCGAAGCCCGGCATGGCGGGCGCTGTGAGCCGGTTTCCATCCGCATCACACCAGAAGGACGAAGGGCCGGGCAGGATGCGGATACCGTGGCCCGGCCAGATCGGATCATGGTTTCTCACGCCTTCGGTATAGTGCCACATCCGGTCGCGATTGATGACCGTTCCACCAGCTGTTTCCGAAATCGCGATCATCCGACCATCCACATGAGCGGGTACGCCGCACACCATGTTCGCGGGAGGCTTGCCGAGCCGCTCTACCGGCCAGTTACGCCGCACCAGCTCCTGATTGCCGCCGATGCCGCCGGAACTGACGATGACGGCCGAGGCCGCAATGGTGAAATCCCCCGCTACGTCCCGGCTGCTCTGTTGTCCGCGCAACACCGGATCCGTTGCAAGAACAGCGCCGGAAATGCCAGTCACGCGGCCGTCGGTGATATCCAGCCGATCGACGCGATGACGAAACCGGAGGGTTAGCCGGCCGCTCGCTGCCATGGTTTTCGCCTTTTCAGCAAAAGGCGCCAGCACGCCGGGACCCGTGCCCCATGTGACGTGGAAACGCGGCACGGAATTGCCGTGGCCATGGGCAAGGGCGCCGCCACGCTCGGCCCAGCCAACCACCGGAAACCAGCGCATGCCCAGCCGATGCAACCATTCACGTTTCTCGCCGGCGGCGAAATTGAGATAGGCTTCGGCCCACCGTTGCGGCCAATGATCTTCTGAGCGATCAAAACCGGCCGAACCAAACCAATCCTGCCTCGCCAGATCAAGACTGTCGCGCACCCGCATAAGGCGCTGCTCGGGACTATCGATGAAAAACAGCCCACCGAGCGACCAGAAAGCCTGCCCGCCAAGGTTCTGCTCTCCTTCCTGATCCACAAGGCAAACGCTGAGACCACGCTCGACAGCCTCCGTTGCCGCGACCAGTCCAGCAAGCCCCGCACCGACAACAATCACATCATACCGCTCCATCAGTCCCTCCCAGATATGACGGAATTACTTTTACGCGAACGTAAATTCACTCGCGTCACAAGGCAACCGCCAAGATGCGGCTTCTGACTAGCGCTCGGTGAGCTTCAGTTCGATACGGCGGTTCTGCTGGCGCGCTTCCGGCGTGTCGCCTTCTGCAATCGGCTGATATTCGCCGAACCCGGCAGCAACCAGACGGTTTGACGGAACGCCCTTGGAGATCAGGAATTTCACCACCGAGGTGGCGCGGGCTGAGGAAAGTTCCCAATTGTCGCGGTAACGGCCGGAGCCGGAAAGCTGGACATTGTCCGTATGACCGTCAACGCGCAGGACCCAGTTGATCTCCGCCGGGATTTCCTTGGCAAGATCGATCAAAGCCGTCGCCAGCTTCTCCATCTCAGCCTGCCCTTCCGGATTAAGCTCGTTGCCACCGGAAGGAAACAGCACTTCGGACTGGAAGACGAAACGGTCACCGACGATACGGATATTTTCGCGATCCGAGAGGATTTCGCGCAGACGCCCGAAGAAATCAGACCGATAACGGTTCAGTTCCTGCACCCTCTGCGCCAGCGCCACATTGAGGCGACGGCCGAGATCGGCGATCTTGACCTGAGACGAGGCATCCTTGGCTTCCGAAGCCTGAAGCGCAGCCTCCACCGAAGCGATCTGCGCCCTGAGTGCCGCAATCTGCTGGTTGAGCAATTCGATCTGGGCGGAGGCACGGGAATTTGCCTGTTTCTGGTCGTCCAGTTCGCCGGTAAGGCTACCGATCCGGGCATTGGCGCTTGCATTGTTGCCCGATCCCGCATCAAGAAGCGACTGCAGGCGCGAGCGTTCGTTTTCGGATGCGGCAAGGGTGGATTGAAGGCTCGCCAGTGCGTCCTCGATATCCTGCTTGTTGCCCTTTTCCATGGCCAAAAGCTCGGTCAGTTCCGCTATCTGGCTGTTGAGGCGCGTCAGCACCTCGTCCTTGCCGGTGATTTCCCGCGACAGCACGAATTGCGCCAGCACGAAAACCGTGAGCAGAAACATGATGGCCATGAGCAGCGTCGAGAGCGCATCGACGAAACCCGGCCAATAATCCACACCCCTGTCGCGGCGGCGGTTGCGCGCAAGCGCCATGGCTACTCGCTCCCGTTATCGTGCCGGGTGCGTCCGGAGGATTTTGTCTCCCCGTCGATGCGTGTCGACAGCCGATCGAGCGTGCGCCGGAGCGACCTCGATTCCTCCTGCTGCGCCTCGATCCAGTCGCGCAGCATCTGCTGTTCGCTGCGCATATTCTTGACCAGGCCCTGAATGCCCTCGGCAAGGCTGGTCATGGCCGCGAGCGAACGCTCGGTGCTGACAACTGCACCGGGTTCAGCCTTGAACTCCCTCGGCATTTCCGCCGAGGTATCCGTCACGGAAGACAGCCAGTTCTCGAGCTGGGTGTAAAAACGATTCTGGGCGCGGCCTGCCTGAAGATCGAGAAATCCGAGGATCAGCGAGCCCGAAAGACCAAGCAGCGATGAGGAAAACGCCGTTCCCATGCCCGCCAGCGGCGCGGTCAGGCCGGCCTTGAGGGAGCCGAGAATATCGTTGCTGTCGCCGGCGCTTGGATCAAGCGACTGGATGACGTTGCTGATGGCGCCAATGGTGCCAATGAGGCCCCAGAAGGTGCCGAGCAGGCCAAGGAAAACCAGAAGGCCAACGAGATAACGCGAGGTATCGCGTGTCTCATCAAGGCGAGTCGCGATGGAATCGAGGATCGTGCGCTGCGTAACGGCGGAAAGCCGGACCTCACCGCGCTTGCCGATCAGCGTGCTCATGGGGGCAAGCAGTTTTGGCGCGCGGCCAACCTTCTCAACGCTGCCGGCGGCGCGGAACGCGTTGAACCAGCGCACTTCCGAACGCAGGCTCATTGTCTGCGTGAACACCAGAATGATGCCGATGGCGAGAACGCCGAGAATGAAACCGTTGAGACCCGGGTTCGTCATGAAGGCGGTGTGCGCCTGCCGGTAAAGAATGGCCGCTAGGAAACCGACGAGGATCAGAAACAGAACCATCGTCCAGAGAAACGGTGTCGGGCTGGACAGCTTGTGGCTGTATTGCCGCGTGGTCACCGGCTTCTCGACGCCGAGATCAAGTAACTCCGAATCCGCCATAACGTTCGCATTCCCTTCGGTCAGGTATCCAGCGGAAGCTATTTGAAAATTGCGACGATTTGAAGCGAAAAGCCGGTCTTTCGTCATACGCATTTTGCAAAGACGGATGGGACCAGCGCTCAGGAAAATAAAAACGCCCGGCAAGGGTTCGCCGGGCGCTTAAAAACTTGCATTAAACGGCAGGTTTTCTGCCGGAAATCGATCAGCGGCCCGGTATCGGGCGGTTGGCGACTTCCACAAGCGACTTGTGGATATATTCATTTCCAGCCGCAACAGTACCGCTGCCGAAGATGTCCGTGCCGCCCTTGATATCAGAGGCGAAGCCACCGGCCTCGCGAATCAGCACCAGACCGGCCGCCATGTCCCAGGGCGAAAGATCCGCCTCCCAGAAACCGTCGAGACGGCCCGCAGCAACATAGGCAAGGTCAAGTGCTGCCGCGCCCATGCGGCGAATGCCGGCCGCTTCACCCATGACGTGACGGAGCTCGACGAGGAATTTACCGTGATTGCCACGGCCGAGATGCGGCACACCGCAGCCGATGACGCAATCGGTCAACGCCTTACGCGCTGCAACACGAATGCGGCGATCGTTGAGGAAGGCGCCGCCGCCACGCTCGGCAGTATAGAGTTCGTCGGTCGCCGGGTTGAAGATCACGCCGGCGACGACTTCACCGTTACGCTCCAGCGCGATGGAAACGGCGAAATGCGGAATGCCGTGCAGGAAATTGGTCGTGCCATCAAGCGGATCGACGATCCAGCGATGGGCGCCATCACTGCCTTTTTCCTCGCCGCCTTCCTCGCCCAGGAAGTCGTAGGTGGGGCGGGCCTTCATCAGTTCATCGCGCACGATCTTCTCGGCCTTGAGGTCTGCCTGTGACACGAAGTCACTCGGTCCCTTGACCGAAACCTGAAGGTTCTGCACTTCACCGAAGTCACGCGACAAAGACTTACCCGCCTTGATGGCGGCCTGAACCATGACATTGAGAAGGGCTGAACGGGCCATCGAGTTTGTTTCCTGGAAAGCTTGCGAACCGCCCGAAAGCTTGCCGGGCAGGCACGTCATTATTTTCTTGAATTGAAAGTTTGCGGTTCAAGACCACAAAACGCGCGGAAATTCAAGGCAAAAAGCCCGCGGGCGAACGCCGGCAGCGGTTGAGCCGCCCTGCATCACACCGGGCGGAACCGATTTGCCGCCTCGATCGCCTTTTTCTGCTGCTCGTCGGTGATGCCGAGATAAAAATCCTCAAGAGCCGGATCCTTGAGCCCTGCACGCCGGGAAAGCACATACCATTTAGCCGCTTCCACCGGGTCGGGTCGGGTGCCCAGTGCCTGAATATAGAGGTGCGCCACCTTGTTCTGGGCCACGACATTGCCGCGCTGTGCAGCGCCATAAAGCCAGCGGAAGCCCTCATCCAGATTTCGCTCGCCGCCAAAACCATTGACCAGCCAGATGCCGAGATCGACCTGCGCGGTATCGTAGCCCGCCTTCGCGGCCCGCATCAGCCAGTCCCTTGCCTTGGCCTTCTTTTCGGCAGGCACATCCTTGAGCGACCAGTAAATCTGCGACACCGCATATTGCGCGTCGGCAATGCCCTGTTCGGCGGATTTCTCATAAAACGGCATGGCCATCAGCAATCCCTTGGCACCAGGATTTTCCGAAACCAGGATCTGCCCCCAGTTGAACTGGGCCGAGGCATTGCCGGCTTCCGCGGCCCGGCGCATGTAATCGTCGGCCTTCACCTTGTCGCGGGTGACGAATTTACCTTCCATCAGGATCAGGGCGAATTTGAACATGGCGACGGCGTCACCACCCTGCGCCGCCTGCTGGTACCAGAAAGCCGCTGTCTTTTCGTCACGGGCAATGCCGAGCCCGCGCGACATCATTTCCGCCACCAGCGTCTGGGCAGCCGCATCGCCGTTCTGCGCGCGGTTCAACGCCTTGTCGAGCGCCTGCACATATTCACCGCGCTGGAAATGACCGTAGGCCTCGTCCACCCTGCCCTTGAACTCCTTTTCAGGCGGCAGGGCCGGCAGTTCGGCCCCCATGCGCTGATAGACGTTGACGCCCTGCGACGGTTGCAAATCCTTCTGTTCTTCCGATTGCACCCTGCCCTGACGGGAAGGCTGCGCCTCATCCTCCATCTGCCGGGAAAGCGCGTTGCTTTCGCTCTGCGGTCCGGACTGGGCAAAAGCAATGCCCGCCGACGCGCCAAAAATCAGCGTCATCAGCGAAACGGAAAGGCAGAAAGGAACCGAGCGCATGAACATCGCCTGTATCAACCGCCAAACCGTGGCGCTTTTTCGTCAAGCAACGCGTTGATTTCAGAAACGGCCTGGGCGGCGCCGGCAGCATTGTCGAAAACGCCGCTGCGCATCGCCACAAATTCCACACCGGTTTCAGCAACGGCAATCACCGAGGATGGATCCGTGCCGCCCATGACGATGGCCGGGATTTCGATCATCGAAGCCCACCACTCGCCAAGCGCCAGATTTTTGGGGTGCGCTTCCGGCTTGATGTCGCCTTCGAGCTTGCCAAAAAAGACGTAGTCCGGATTGGACTCACCCTGTTCCAGAGCCTTGTGACGGTCATCCGCATTGCCGCCGCCGACGATCATCTTGGGCGTGAAATTTTCAACGGCTTCGGCAAGCGCCTCGGCATTGCCCGCCACATGCAGGCCGTCCGCCTTCACCCGGCCCGCAACCCGGCTATCGCCCGCGATGAGCGCAGCCGCACCCGCCTTCTGGACGAGAGGCACGATCAGTTCGGCACGCTTCTGGAAAGAGGCGTCATCCAGACCGTATTGCGGAATGATGACCGAGGCCACATCGCCGCCCCGCAGTGCTTCTTCCACATCTGTCGCCTGCTTTTGCGCATCGTCCGATTGCGGGACGATCAGAACAAGGCGGCAACGGTCTTCAACTATGGTCATTGGTTCGTCCATTTCAGGCAGAAGACACTTCCGGCGCGATCTGCACTCGTTTTGATATGATAAATCCGATAAACCGGACCGGCGAAAGGATCAACCATCCATCCATGCTGACCGATTTTCATTTTTTCCTCGTCGCCATCCCCGCAGTCGTGCTTGTCGGCCTTTCCAAGGGTGGTTTGGGCGGCGCGCTGGCGCTGATGGGCGTGCCGCTGATGGCGCTTGCAATCCCGCCGGTACAGGCAGCGGCGATCTTCCTGCCGATCCTGATCGTGATGGATCTCGTGGCGCTTTGGGCGTGGCGACACCACAATCACCGGCAGACGCTCCTCATCATGCTGCCCGGCGCAATCGCCGGCATCGCACTCGGCTGGGCAACCTCGAGCCTCATATCTGCAGATGCGATGCGGCTTGTCGTCGCCTCGGTGACGATCCTCTTCGTGCTGCGCTATTTCCACGAGAGCTTCAAAAGCCGCAACGGGCAGCAAATCCCGGCCAGACCACAACGGCCGGCCGCCGCAACGCTCTGGTCCAGCCTTTCGGGTTATGCGAGTTTTGTCGCCCATGCGGGCGGCCCGCCCTTCCAGATCTATGTCCTGCCGCTGAAGCTCGACCCCAAGACCTATACCGGCATGAGCGTGCGTTTCTTCGCCATCATGAACGCGATCAAGCTCATTCCCTATTTTGCGCTGGGCGCGCTGGACGCCACCAACCTCAAGACCTCGGCCAGCCTTTTGCCAGTCGCAATGCTGGCGACGCTCGCCGGTGCAAGGGTGGTGAAATACCTGAAACCATCGGTGTTTTACCCGCTGATGTATACCATGGCGCTGATCGCGGCCCTGAAACTGCTATGGGACGGACTGCCCTTTTAGGTTTTGACAGCCACTAAAAAGCCCTGGCAACACCGCAGGTGTCGTCAGGGCCGAAAAGGAACCGTCAGTCCTTCATTGAAGGCTGCGGCATGGCATCATTTAATGCCTTGTGGAGGCTTTAAGCCTCTGCAGTTCATCCTTCAGGCGCAGTTTTCGACGTTTGAGGTCAGCGATCTCTGTGTCGTCCGAAGACGGGGAAGCAAGAATACTTTCGAGCTCTTCCTCCAGAGCACCGTGTTTCTTTTCGAGCGATGCAATATGAGCCTGAATGGTCATGCGGCACGTCCTTCCATTTTTAAGCCTACCTCCAGCTCTCCATCGCTGGAGTTTCAGGTTTGCGACGACAATGTGACATGGATTAATGGTATTGTCGAAGGCGAAATGAAGGCAATTAGTGGGCAATTTGGTCGCAACGGATAACTTCCCGTTACCGCGATTTGATGATAGAGGCTCGAGAACAGACGACATAGGCGCCGGAGGCTATCCGGCTGGCATAAAATGGGGATGACAAGATGCCCGATCAGGACCAGGCGGACATCAGGCTCACGCTGGCGCGGCTGCGCCAGGAGCATGAGGATTATGACGCTGCGATCAATGCGATGATCCAGACCAGCTGCGATGCGCTGAGGATACAGCGCATGAAGAAGAAGAAGCTGGCCGTCAAGGACAAGATGACCCAGCTCGAAGACCAGGTCATTCCCGATATCATTGCCTGAGCCGGAGAAATTACGTGACAGCAGAAACGCCCCCCGTCGCCATCATCATGGGCAGCCAGTCCGACTGGGAGACCATGAAAAACGCCGCCGATACGCTGGATGCGCTGGATGTGGAATATGAAGCCCGCATCATTTCCGCCCACCGCACGCCGGATCGACTTTATGATTTCGCCAATGGCGCAAAGGATGAGGGCTTCAAGGTCATCATCGCCGGTGCCGGCGGCGCTGCCCATCTGCCAGGCATGACGGCCGCCATGACCCCGCTTCCGGTCTTCGGCGTTCCGGTGCAGTCTAAGACGATGTCCGGACAGGACAGCCTCTATTCCATCGTCCAGATGCCCGCCGGCATCCCCGTCGGCACGCTCGCCATCGGCAAGGCCGGCGCAATCAACGCCGCCCTTCTTGCGGCAGCGGTTCTGGCGCTCAGTGACGAGGATCTTGCTGACAGGCTTGATGCGTGGCGCGCGCGCCAGTCGGCGGCTGTGGCCGAATATCCCATGGACAGCGCCCAGTGACGGCATCCGGGACAGCTGACGCGACGATGGACACCAATAATTTGACCAAGGGCAACCTCACCATCGGCATTATCGGCGGCGGACAGCTCGGCCGCATGCTGGCAATGGCCGCAGCCCGCCTCAACCACCGCACCATCGTGCTGGAGCCCCAGGCCGATTGTCCGGCCGCACAGGTCTGCAACAGCCAGATCGTCGCGGACTATGACGATGAAACCGCGCTTGCCGAACTCGCCGGTCTTTGCGATGTCGTGACTTACGAATTCGAGAACGTGCCCGTTGCGGCAGCCGAGACGCTCGCCGCCTCCGTTCCTGTCTATCCACCCCCGCAGGCGCTCAGCGCCTCGCAGGACCGGCTGACGGAGAAGCGCTTCCTCAACGGTTGCGGCATTCCGACCGCCGATTTTCGCGCCGTGGACAGCCAGGACGATCTGGACGCAGCATTAGCCGCTTTCGGCGGCAAAGGCGTGTTGAAAACCCGCCGCATGGGCTATGACGGCAAGGGCCAGCGTCTTTTCCGGGGCGGCGAGGACATCACGGGCGCTTTCGAGGCGCTTGGCGGCGTGCCGCTTATCCTCGAAAGCTTCGTTGCCTTCGAGCGGGAGATATCGATCATCGCCGCCCGGTTCAGGGACGGCACGGTCACCTGCTACGATCCCGCCGAGAACGTTCACCTGAACGGCATTCTGCATACTTCGACCGTGCCGGCAGCGCTTTCCGACGGGGCGAAGGATGTTGCCGTACAGTCGGCGGAAAAGCTTCTGGCGGCGCTCGATTATGTCGGCGTGATCGGCATCGAATTCTTCGTCCTGCCCGATGGTTCGCTGGTCGCCAATGAAATGGCGCCGCGTGTTCACAATACCGGGCACTGGACGGAAGCCGCCTGCGTGATCTCGCAATTCGAACAGCATATGCGTGCGGTCTCGGGTCTTGTTCCCGGCAGCACGGCCCGCCATTCGGATTGCGTCATGACCAACCTCATCGGCGATGACATCGACGATGTTCCGGCATGGCTGTCGAAAAAAGACTGCCTCGTGCATCTCTATGGCAAGACCGAAGCGCGCCCCGGCCGCAAGATGGGCCATGTGACAGAGCTTTTGCACATAGGAAAAGCCTCAGTCTTTTAAGGCAAAGACACCGGCAAGTGTTGACAGGCAGGGGTCAAACGGGTATTTGCCTGCCAACCGAAAAGAGCGCGCCCCGTTGCGCGCTTTTGATTGTTTGAATAAGCACGGTAAAAGCCGTGCAAAACTGCGGACCAGTAAAATGAAAATCAAGAATTCGCTTAAAGCGCTTAAGGCCCGTCATCGCGATAACCGCCTGGTTCGCCGCAAGGGCCGCGTCTACATCATCAACAAGCAGAACCCGCGCTTCAAGGCTCGTCAGGGCTGATTGACTGCGACTGCGGTTCGCGATCAGATCGCGGATCACTTTGTTGACAGAGTAGAACTTTGCATTTGATATTGGGCGCAGTCGGGTTAAGCTTTGACCCATGCGCCCAAATCGTTTTTGCATGGCTATCATCGTCACACAGGGTTTCCTGTTTTCGGCCCTTCCGTTTCCGGGAGTGGCTGCCATTGGCCATGCGGCGGATGCGACTGTTCCCGCAGCGGCGGAACCTGCGCTTTCACCCGCCAAAACCGTCGACACTCTTTTTGCATCCCTGAAGAAAGAGCGAAACGCCGTCAAGGCGCGCAGCATCGCCAACCAGATTGCTTCCGAATGGAATGATTCCGGCAGTGCGACGATCAATCTTCTGATGCAATGGGCAGGCGAAGCTTCAGACGAGAAGCGCAATGCCGCCGCTTACGATTTTCTCGACCAGATTATCCTGCTCGACCCCGATTATGTGCAGGCGCCCTATCGCCGCGCCATGGTGCATTTCGCCGACGGCGACACCCGCAAGGCGATGGCGGATATCAACCTGACGCTGGAGAAAGAACCGCGCTATTTTCCGGCGCTGGCAAGCCTTGCCAATATCCTCGAAGCCTCCGGCCGCGAGGAGTTGGCGCTAAAGGCCTGGGAACGCTATCTGGTGCTTTATCCGGCCGACAGGGACGCCCGCAAACAGGCCATCGATCTTTCCGAAAAGCTGGCCGGCACACGCGGCTGAGATTGCAAGAAGCACAAATAAAAATCGCCGCAAAAGCGGCGATTATTTACTAACTCAGCATCAGCCGGTCATTCCATGCCAAGCGCGGCCATATAGGTCTGCAGGATGGTTTCTTCCTCAATACGCTCGTTGGCATCCTTCTTGCGCAGGCGGATGATGGTGCGGATCGCCTTGGTGTCATAACCACGACCCTTCGCCTCGCCCATGACATCCTTGATGTCGCCCTGGATGGCGGCCTTTTCTTCTTCGAGACGCTCGACGCGCTCGATGAATTGACGCAGTTCGGCGGCGGCGACGGTTTCGGTGGTGCTGGTTTCGTCCATCATAACATCCTTTATTGGCGGCTCGTCTGAGCCTTGTTCATTCGATCCGGCTGGAAGCTCCTGCCGGTCGCCACCACCCGGGCGGCACAAATTCAGGCCTGTGAACTGCCCATTGCCGGGCCTCACGTCAAGTCGTTTCCGTCGATCAGGGGTTATTCCTTGGGTCGGCTCTGCTCAAAGGCAGCTTTCTGGGCGTCGCTCGCTTCCGCCTGATATTTTGCCTTCCAGTCTTCATAGGGCATCCCATAGACGATTTCCCGGGATTGATCCTTGCTGAGCGGAACACCCGCCTCTTCAGCCGCCTCCCGATACCAGTTGGAAAGACAATTGCGGCAAAAACCGGCGAGATTCATCATGTCGATGTTCTGCACATCATGGCGCTCGCGAAGATGCTGCACCAGACGGCGGAAGGCGGCGGCCTCGAACTCGATCTGCTGTTTGTCGTTCTGTGTCGTCATGGGGCAACTCCAGGCTCAATAGGGGCCGGTGCGAGAGGCGAACAGCTGGTACTCATGCAGGACGGGATCGTCGTTCATTGCGGCAAAAATGGGAGCGAGCCGGTCTGACCAGTCGGCAATCCCCTCCTCATCCGCGATCAGATCCTGCCGAACCTCAAGAAGCGCATGCGGTATGCCCTTCATCATGCAATGGCGGTACATGGTGTCACCCTTCAGCGCTCCGTCATAGGGTTCGTTGTCGCCGACGAGAATGTCGCCGGTCGCGCGCAGATGCGCCAGAAGCGGATCGACCACACGATTATCCGTGTCCCAGAGAACAGCCGCATGCCAGGGCCGCGGCGTTTCCTTCCAGAACGGCGTGTAGGAATGCAGCGACAGAACGAGAGGCGCCTCCCCGGACGACTGCGCGACACCGTTGAGCACGCGATCAACGGCATCGTGATAAGGCCGGTGAAAAATCTCGATGCGCTTCTGCCATTCCTCATCAGAAATCGGGTGATTGCCGGGGATGATAGCGCCGTCCGAAATCTTCATGATGAGAGTGGGATCGTCCTCACCGCGATTCGGATCGATCAGCAGCCGCGAAAAGCGCCCGAGGACCGCCGGCACGCCAAGGCGGGCGGCGAGCGACCGCGTCAACCCTTCTATGCCGATATCAAATGCGATATGGCGATGAAAAGCGGTTTGCGGAAGGCCAAGTTTGCCGTAGTGTGCCGGCAGGAGGTTCATGGCATGGTCCGCCAGAAGAACCATGCCTTTGTCATAATCGCCTTCTATGATTTCATAGGGTATGAAGTCGTTCATCGATGATTTTCTGGGGCAGGATTGAGGAGAAAAGCTTGATGGCATGGCTTGAGGCCGGGCGCAAGTTTCGGCGAAAGAACAGCCATCTACCTTATCGCACTCATGATCCCACGAACAATATAATCGATTAAACTCGCGTTGACTTTCTCTGGCGGCCACGCCAAGAAGTGTGTTCATTATAACCATGGAATCCGGATGGAAGCCGTGACTCAGTCATCTCTAGCTCTTCCTCGCCTTTTTCGGCATATCACCCGTCTTTTTTCCGCAGCGGCATTGTTTCTGACCCCGTTTGTGTTCGTGGAGACCGCCCATGCGGATTTCCGCGTCTGCAACAGCACGCAAAACCTCGTGGGGGTCGCAATCGGCTACCGGGCACAAAACGGCTGGGTCAGCGAAGGCTGGTGGCAGGTTCCCTCCTCTACCTGCGCAACGCTGATAGAGGGTGAGCTGCAGTCGCGTTATTATTATCTTTATGCCGAGGATGCCGCCCATGGCGGACGCTGGACCGGTGACGTCAACATGTGCGTGGCGGAAAACGAGTTCAAGATCGACGGCGTAGACGATTGTTATGCCCGCAGCTTCCAGAGAATGGGTTTCAAGGAATATGACACGGGCAGACAGGGCAGCTGGATGGTCCAGCTTTCCGATACGCCAGGCACACAGGGAAATCAAAACTGATGAAGCGTAACCGCAAAGTCAAAATTCTTGCAACTCTCGGCCCAGCCTCCTCCGAAGAGGCGATGATCGAGAAGCTGCATCTGGCCGGCGCCGATCTCTTCCGCATCAACATGAGCCATGCGAGCCACGACGTGATGCGGACGCTCATTCAGCGTATCCGTTCGGTCGAGAGCCGTAACGGCCGTCCCATCGGCATTCTGGCCGACCTGCAGGGTCCCAAGCTGCGCGTCGGAAAATTCGCCGAAACCAAGGTCGATCTCGTTCCGGGCCAGACATTCACGCTGGACAATAATGACGCCCCCGGCGACAACAGCCGCGTTTTCCTGCCGCACCCTGAAATTCTCGAAGCGGTCAAGCCTGGCCATCGCCTGTTGATCGACGACGGCAAGCTGCATCTGCGCGCTGAAAAATGCGACGGCAAGAGCATCGTCACCACGGTCGTTTCCGGCACCCGGATTTCCGACCGCAAGGGCATCAGCCTGCCCGACACCCTGCTTGGCGTCGGCGTGCTGACCGATAAGGACCGCGTCGATCTCGATGCCGTTCTGGCGACCAATGAAGTGGACTGGGTTGCACTTTCTTTCGTCCAGCGTCCGGAAGACCTGGCCGAAGTCCGCAAGATTTCCCGCGGCCGCGTTGGCCTGATGTCCAAGATCGAGAAGCCGCAGGCGATCGAGCGGATCGAGGAAATCATTGAACTTTCCGACGCATTGATGGTCGCACGCGGCGATCTCGGTGTCGAAATGCCTCTGGAAGCAGTTCCCGGCATCCAGAAGCAGCTGACGCGCGCCTGCCGTCGGGCCGGCAAGCCCGTCGTTGTCGCCACCCAGATGCTGGAATCCATGATTACCGCACCGGTTCCGACCCGCGCCGAGGTGTCGGACGTCGCGACTGCCGTTTTCGAAGGCGCCGATGCCATCATGCTTTCGGCTGAATCAGCCTCCGGTGATTATCCGGTCGAAGCCGTGTCGACCATGGCGTCCATCGCCAGCACGGTGGAACAGGATCCCTATTATTCCAACATCATCTACGCGCAGCGCCCGCAGCCGGAAGCAACTGGCGCCGACGCGATTTCGCTTGCCGCCCGCCAGATTGCCGAAACGCTGAAGCTTGCGGCGATCGTCACCTATACGTCCTCCGGCACGACGGGCCTGCGCGCCGCGCGTGAACGGCCGCAGGTTCCGATCATTGCGCTTTCGCCGATCATCCAGACCGCACGCCGCCTGTCGGTGGTATGGGGCCTGCACTGCGTCGTCACCGGCGATGCCAGCGATCTGGACGACATGGTGAACCGCGCTTGTCGCATCGTCGTTTCCGAAGGTTTCGGCAAGCCGGGCGAGCGCATCATCATCTCCGCCGGCGTACCACTCGGAACCCCCGGCGCAACCAATATGGTGCGCATCGCCTATATCGGTTCGGACGGCCAGAGCGGCGTCTGAAGTCGGAACAAACCGTCATAAAAAAACCCGCCGTTACCGGCGGGTTTTTTGTTGGCCTTTCGGCCGCATTACAACAGCTTGAGCTCAGTGCATTTTCACCGGCGTGCTGAAGCGGCTGGACTCGATTGCCGCAGCGCCCGGCCTGAAGCTTGCCGAGGTGGCAGAGGCCGACATGTCGTGGCTGAGCATGCGGTTGGCGATAACGCGCGGCGCCTTCACCGAACGCCCGGTCGTACCCTTGTTCTGGTTGAGCGCCCAATCCGAGATCAGATCCTGCGTCAGACGGCCACCACCAACCATCGCCTGATGGGAAACAGCCGCATCCTGCTTGCTCGGGCGCGAACCCTTGGTCGGCAAGCCAGCAGTGAGGCCACCATTGATGGCGGGCTTGAGGTCGAAGGCATCGCCGAAGCCCTGCTTCGATTCTGCCTTGGCCGTTTCGGCCGGCGCTACCGTAACCTTGTGGTTGACAGCGGCCGGGAACGCAGCAGCTGTCGGAACGGCAGCCGATTGAACCTGCGAACGGGCAGCCTGACCGCTCTGTTCAAGAGCCGCCACCACTGTCGGCGAAAGCGTATCCTGCTGTGCGTCGGCGAGATCGTCTTCGCCTTCGGGATCCGCATTGGCCGCTGCCAGCAGGGCTTCCGCGACTGCCGGGCGATTGGCGGGAACCGGAACGGAGGCAAGTTCACCGGTCGCAGCCGGGGTTGCGCCATCTGCCGAAGCCGTCAGGATCGATCCTTCTGCATCGCCTCTCATGCCACGCGGCCCGAGAAGTGTCGGCACGGGTACGGATACCTCAGCCAGATCGGCAAATTGCTGACGCTCAGCCGGAGCGGACGCCGGTGTCGGCGTTGTCGCAGCCTGCAGTGCATCCTGCGCAGCGTTTCGGGCAGGAGAATAAAGTGCAGTCGCAAGGCCGGTATTGGCCGGCTGATTGCCGAAGACAGGACGAGCCGTTGGCAGCGGCGCATCGTTCACGCCAGGAAGAGATTGTGCGGAAGCAACGGCAATGGCCTGTTCCGGCTCGGGCGCTGCGGGCTGCGGAGCAGCCGGCCGTGCGACAGCCGGGCGTTCTGCGGGCTCCGGCGCTGCGATGCTATCCGGATCTTCGTCCTCATCGCCTCCACCGCCAAAGAGTGTCTGCAACAGCGTCTTACGCTTGCCGCCGCCGGAAGAAGCAGGACCGGAACCGGCGCTGGAAGCAACCTGGATAGAGGATGAGCTGACGCGCTTCTTGTAATCCGCCAGAGCCTGCTCGTAACCGGGAAGCGGCTTACCGTCGGAGGGAAGATGCAGCGTATTGCCGTTCGGGAAGATGCGGACGAGTTCCTGGCGGCTCATGCGCGGCCAGGCGCGAACGCCGCCGACATCCATGTGCACGAAGGGGGAACCGGAACTCGGATAGAAACCAACGCCGCCGATCTGCATCTGCATGCCGATTTCGCGCAGACGCGCCAGCTTCACGCCGGGTATGTAAAAATCCATGGCCTTGCCGAGCATATGCTGGCTTTTTTCCGCGACACCCTTGGTCCGGGTGCGCAGGAGACCATTGGTCTCCGGCGAGCGAAAGGCCGAAACGACGTTGATGTAATCGGTCGCGCCGCTGCGGCGATAAACTTCCCAGACGAGATCGAACAGGCGCGGGTCCATCCGTGTCGGCTGGTTGCGGCGCCAGTCACGCAGGAACCGGTTCAGCTCCTGCAGACCCTTCTGGTCGTATTTGCCATTGCGCTTGAAGGTGATGACCGCCTTCTCGCGTGTATGGATATAATACAGTTTAAGGCTGCGCGTCTCGGCGAAGGCTTCCGTCGCCGAGGCACCTACGAAAGGCATGGCGGCGAGCATCAGGCAGGCAAAGGTGACAGCGCGTGCCGACAGCTTCGTGCATATATCCTTGATCAAGCCGCGCGCGATCTTGGTCGACAGCGCGTTATTCCGATGCAGATATGGCAATTCGATCCCCGCCTGGAAGACAATTTCTGTCACATTGCCTCAAATGAACGTCAAATACGGTGACACGATGGCAAAATTGCCACACACATGCAACCTTCCTCTACATAGTGAATCAGCCACTAACAAGAGGTTTATAGACGGTAAGCGGATATCCTTGCTCAGAAGTTAACGAATCTCACGATCTGCCGGGGAATATGCCATTTGCGGCATCAGGCGGCATCTCGAAGCGGATCATCGGGATCGATGCCATAATCCTTCAGTTTTCGATAAAGCGTCGATCGCCCTATGCCGAGTTTCCGTGCGACCTGGCTCATCTGCCCGCGATAGAAACGAAGGGCGAAGCGGATAAGCTCTTCCTCGATCTCCGCCAGTTTTCGGATATTGCCCGAATCGTCCATGCTGGAGATCAGGTTGCCTCCGCGGTAGATGGTCGTCGAAATATCCGCCGTATCCTCAAGAACGGCGTTCGTTTCGGCCAATGGCGGCGGCGGTGAATAGGCCGCGAGTTTCAGCGACGATCCAGACGGCGACCGGATGGAATCTCCCGCATCATCCCCCGTCGCAAATTCCGGCAGTTGCAGCGCGATCTGCGGAAAATCGGAATCCGCCAGTTCCTCGCCCTGCGACAGCACGACAGCGCGGAAAACGGCGTTTTCAAGCTGGCGAATATTGCCCGGCCAATCATAAGCCGTCAGCAGCGCCAGGGCGCTGGCGTCAAGGCCAACGGGGTTGGGCAATTTCTGCTCCGCCGAAAAACGCTCGGCGAAAACCCGCGCAAGATGGGGAATATCCTCCTTGCGGCGGCGCAGCGCCGGAATGGTGATCGGGAAGACGTTGAGGCGATAATAGAGATCCTCGCGGAAACGGCCTTCCTTCACCTCTTCGATAAGGTTCTTGTTGGTGGCGGAAATCAGCCGGACGTTGACCTTCTGGACCCGCGCGGAGCCGACGGTTTCGATTTCGCCCTGCTGAACGGCACGCAGCAGCTTGACCTGAACGTCCAGCGGCAGATCGCCGATTTCATCAAGGAACAGCGTTCCGCCATCCGCCTCCATGAATTTGCCGACATGCTTTTCCGTGGCCCCCGTGAAAGCGCCCTTCTCATGGCCGAAGAGAATGCTTTCGACCAGATTGTGCGGGATAGCGCCGCAATTGACGGTGATGAACGGCTTGTTCGACCGGTCACCGGCCGACTGGATGGCACGCGCGACCATTTCCTTGCCAACACCGGATTCACCTTCCAGCACCACGGGAATGCTGGACTGGGCGGCACGTTGTGCGAGCTCGATGACCCTCAGCATTGCGGGGCTTGCGGAAACGATATCGGTAAAATTCACTGCATTGCTCCGTCCGCGCCTGCCCGTGCGGGCCTTTGCCTCTCTCCTGTCGAGTTTGAGAGCATTGGAGATGGCGGCGCCGATCCTTTCCGGCGAGACCGGCTTGACGACGAAATCGAAGGCGCCGGCGCGCATGGCCTGCACGACGGTGTCGATGCCGCCCTGCCCCGTCTGGACGATGACGGGAACATCGGTGCCAAGTTCACCCACGGCTTTCAAAAAGGTCAGGCCGTCCATTTCCGGCATCATAAGGTCGAGGACAACAACATTGATCTCGCCGCTATATTGCTTGAGCAGCTCGAGCCCCGCTTTGCCGTTTTCGGCAAGCAAGGCGAGATGCCCATAACGTTCCACCGCGTTTTTGAGCAGGCGGCGCTGGACAGGATCATCGTCTATCACGAGAACATGCGCGGTCATTTTTGGCTCCGGTTTCCGGTTTATGGACCTGCGTCATGCGGTCCCTTATGCCGCACTCTGGCACAGGAGACTTGAACATCCAGTTTTGAGATTTGCTTGCATTTTATCCATTGCTACGGGAAACAAAGGCCCCATATGCTTCGAAAAGCATAACCAGAAGGATACGTCCGATGACCCTTAATCGCTCCATTCCGCAACCCGTCTTTTCCCTTGCGGAAACCTCCGGTCCCGTGCTTGGCGACCTGCCCGGCTGGAAGCTTTCGGATCTCTATCCGTCGGGCGATTCGCCAGAATATAAGGGTGATCTCGAGAAGGCGGCGGCGATGGCGACGGCTTTCGAGGATAAATGGAAGGGCAAGCTTGAGACCGCCGCAAAGGCGACAGGCGCCAACGGCATCGGCGCGGCTCTCAAGGAGTATGAAGCGCTGGACGATCTCATCGGCCGCATCGGCTCCTTTGCCGGACTGACCTATTTTTCCGATACGTCGAACCCGGCAAACGGCAAGCTTTACGGCGACGCGCAGGCGAAACTGACGGATATTTCCGCCCACCTCCTGTTCTTTACGCTTGAACTCAACCGCATCGACGATGCGGTGATGGACGCCTGCATGGCAAATGATGCAGCGGCAGGGCATTACCGGCCCTGGCTCGTGGATTTGCGCAAGGACAAGCCGCACCAGCTTGACGACCAGCTGGAACAGCTGTTCCTTGAAAAGTCGATGACCAGCGCCTCGGCCTTCAACCGTCTGTTCGACGAGACGATGGCCGATCTGCGTTTTGATATTGACGGCGCAAGCCTTCCGCTGGAAGTGACGCTCAACATGCTCCAGGAGCCGGAGCCGGAAACCCGCAGGAAGGCGGCGGAAGCGCTGAGCGCCACCTTCAAGGAGAATCTGCGGGTCTTCACCCTCATCACCAACACGCTCGCCAAGGACAAGGATATTTCCGACCGCTGGCGCAAGTTCGAAGACATTGCCGACAGCCGCCATCTGGCGAACCGCGTCGAGCGCGAGGTGGTTGATGCGCTGGCCGCCGCCGTCAAAAACGCCTATCCGCGCCTTTCGCATCGCTATTACGCCATGAAGGCGAAATGGCTCGGCATGGAACAGATGAACTACTGGGACCGCAACGCGCCGCTTCCCGATACGTCCAATACGATCATTCCATGGGATGAGGCGAAGGATACCGTGCTTTCCGCCTATGGCGATTTCGCCCCTGAGATGGCCGATATCGCCCGCCGTTTCTTCGATGAGGAATGGATCGACGCCCCCGCCCGCCCCGGCAAGGCGCCGGGTGCATTCGCACACCCCACCGTGCCATCGGCCCACCCTTACGTTCTGGTCAACTATCTCGGCAAACCGCGTGATGTGATGACGCTCGCCCACGAGCTTGGTCATGGCGTGCATCAGGTGCTGGCCGGCGGCCAGGGCGCGCTGATGTGCGCCACGCCGCTGACGCTTGCAGAAACAGCCTCCGTCTTCGGTGAAATGCTGACCTTCCGCAAGCTGCTCGACGACACCAAGGACGTGAGAGAACGCAAGGCCATGCTCGCCCGCAAGGTCGAGGACATGATCAATACTGTCGTGCGACAGATCGCGTTTTACGAATTCGAACGCAAGCTGCACACCGCCCGCAAACAGGGCGAGTTGACCTCTGAACAGATCGGTGAATTGTGGCTTTCCGTTCAGGCCGAAAGCCTCGGCCCGGCGATCCGGATTTCCGAGGGTTATGAGACATGGTGGACCTATATCCCCCATTTCATCCATTCACCCTTCTATGTTTATGCCTATGCCTTCGGTGACTGCCTGGTGAACTCGCTTTATGCGGTCTACCAGAAAGCCGAGACCGGTTTTCAGGATAAATATTTCGAGCTTTTGAAAGCGGGCGGCACCAAGCACCATTCCGAGCTTTTGAAACCCTTCGGTCTTGATGCGACCGATCCTTCCTTCTGGGACAAGGGCCTTTCGATGATCGAGGGGCTGATCGACGAGCTGGAAGCGCTGGACAACAAACAGGCTTAACCTCGCCAGCCGGCAGGGCTATCCTATTTCGAACAAGCTTTGCCGGTTGATATCGCCGGTATGGACACCAATGATGACGACAGGCGACGAGCAAAGGCAATGAAGCGCAAACCCGCCGATCTGACCCTGAGAGAAACACTGCGCTGGGAGCCGCAAACCGGCTTTCAGCGCATTGACCAGCATATGCGCCGGCTGTTGCGCTCGGCCGATGCGCTTGGTTTTCGCGCACCGGTCAATGCGGTCCAGGTTCTGGAAAAGAAGGTCGGCGGCGAAACCCCGCTCTGCGTCAAGTTGATCATGAACTACAAGGGCGAACTGGACATCGAAACGGCTGATTTCCAGCCGTTGCGGGAGAACACGGTTTGGCGGGTCCGCATCGCGAAACAAACCACTCTCGATTCCGCCGATACCTTCTATCGCCACAAGTCGTCGCGCCGGGAACCCTATGATGCCGCCCGTGCCGAATTTTCAGCCGCGGATGCGGACGAGGTTTTGCTGCTCAACGAACGCGGAGAGTTATGCGAGGGATCGTCCACCAGCATCTTCGTCGAATTGCCGGACGGGCAACTACTGACGCCGCCGCTCGACAGCGGCATTCTGCCGGGCGTCCTGCGCGCTGATCTTATCCGTGAGCGCAAGGCACGCGGACAGGCACTGAAGCCGGAGGATATTGCCGGGCGGCGGCTCTTCGTCGGCAATTCGCTGCATGGATTGATTGCGGCGGAACTGGTTTAGGCCGTCACAGCCAGAAGCCGGTCGCGGCCCTTCTCCTTGGCAGCATAAAGCGCCTGATCGGCGCGCATGAAAATCTCGTCGGCGCTTTCCGCCATGCGATAGGACGTCATGCCGGCGGAGCAGCTATACGAGAAATCCGGAAAATCGGCGAGAGGTCTTGAAAGGCGTACCCTTTGCAGCAACCGCTCGACAATCTCACGGCTTTCCGAAACCGAGCTGCGCGGCAGGACAAGCATGAATTCCTCACCGCCGATCCTGCCAAAACAGTCCACCCGGCGGATAACGGAATGGGCGATGCCGACGAAATCGCGCAGAACCGCATCGCCGCATTTGTGGCCGAAACGATCGTTGATCTGCTTGAAAAAATCGATATCGAGGGTGCAAAGGCAAAAGGGTGCTTCAAGGCCTTTGCCCACCCGCTCCACCTGTAGGGCCAGTTTCGCGAAAACGAAACGCCGGTTTGCCGTTCCGGTCAATTCATCCGTCTGCGAAGCGCGCACCGCAAGATCCCGGTCCTGCCGCAGGGCTCTGTAGCCCTGGCGCAATTCCGTGACGTCGCTTGCAACGCAGAGCATCCAGCCATCCTGCTGCACCGTCTCCGTCATCCAGAACCAGCGACCGTCATACATGTCCATCTCGAAGGCGCGATAGGGCAGCTTGCCGCGCCGGGACTGCGCTGACATCAGCCACCCCTCGAAATCGTTGTTTCTGATGACGACGCCGGTGCCCAGCCGCTGGTTCAGCCGCATGATATCCGCCCAGGTCGGAAAATCACCGGCGGCAAGCTGAAAGCTCTCCCGAAATGATGGGTTGGCATGCCGCAACCGATCCCCGGAATCATAGAGGGCAATGAGAACGGGGGTGGCACTCTGAAGCGCTGCGACACGCTCGATAAGACTATCCAACAGGCAACTCTCCTGTGATGGCGAAAAACTCCCCCGTCGTCATCCGTCCAAAGCCCCCAAGCCTTTGGACATATATACGAAAAGAAGAACCTAATTATAAACGCACTATCTAAAATGCGAAGAGGCAGAATGTGGTGGAAAGGATGCGCGCGGCCATCTCACCACCGCCACCGTCATATGTCCGTCATCCGCCTGCCCTTTATTGTGGCACGCTTTTATGATCTAGCTTACTTATTGGCTGAAAAAGGAAAATTGACGAATGACGGATGCAAACCACCCGATTTACGGCGATATTGACGGCCCCATCATCATGATCGGCTTCGGCTCCATCGGGCGCGGTACTCTTCCGTTGATCGAACGTCATTTCAATTTCGACAGGACCCGGCTCGTCGTCATCGACCCGCGCGAGGATATCGCTGCGTTTCTGGCCGAGAGGAACATTCGCCATATCCGCACACATCTGACCAAGGAGAACTATAAGGAGGTTCTCAAACCGCTTCTCAAAGGGGTTCAGGGTCAGGGCTTCTGCGTCAATCTTTCGGTCGATGCCGCATCCGTGGATCTGATGCGGCTCTGTCGCAAACACGGCATGCTCTATATCGACACCGTGGTGGAGCCATGGCCCGGTTTTTATTTCGACGCCGACGCCGACAACGCCTCCAGAACCAATTATTCGCTGCGCGAGACCATGCTGAAGGAAAAGGCGCGCAAACCGGGCGGCACCACGGCGGTTTCCACCTGCGGCGCCAATCCGGGCATGGTATCCTGGTTCGTGAAGCAGGCGCTGATCAACCTCGCCAGGGATACGGGTCTCGACATCGAGGAGCCGCAGCCGCATGACCGGGAAGCATGGGCAAAGCTCATGAAACAGCTTGGCGTCAAAGGCGTGCATGTGGCCGAGCGCGACACGCAGCGGGCAAGGGAACCCAAGCCCTTCGGCGCTTTCTGGAACACCTGGTCCGTCGAGGGTTTTATTGCAGAAGGTTTTCAACCCGCCGAACTCGGCTGGGGAACGCATGAAAACTGGATGCCCAAAAACGCAAAAAAACAGAAAAAGGGTAGCAAGGCGGCCATCTATCTCGATCAGCCCGGCGCCAATACGCGGGTGCGAACATGGTGCCCGGGCCAGGGCCCGCAATATGGATTTCTGGTCACCCATAACGAGGCGATCTCGATTTCCGACTATTTCACCCTTCGCAATGACGATGGCGGCGTGATCTACCGCCCTACCTGTCATTATGCCTATCACCCCTGCAACGACGCCATTCTTTCCCTGCACGAACTTTTCGGCAATGGCGGCACGGCCCAGCCGATCCAGCATGTGCTCGGCGAAGACGAACTGGTCGACGGCGCCGACGAGCTGGGTGTTCTTCTCTATGGCCATGACAAAAACGCCTATTGGTACGGATCACGGCTGAGCCTGCAGGAAGCGCGCTCGCTTGCCCCCTACCAGAACGCAACCGGATTGCAGGTCAGTTCGGCAGTTCTGGCAGGAATGGTCTGGGCAATTGAGAATCCACAGGTGGGCATCGTTGAGGCGGACGAAATGGATTACCGCCGGTGCCTCGAGGTGCAGCGCCCCTATCTCGGCCCGGTCGAGGGACATTATACGGACTGGACACCGCTCGATGGTCGACCCGGCCTGTTCCCCGACAATATCGACAAGTCCGACCCCTGGCAGTTCCGCAATATTCTGGTGCGCTGAGGGACGGAGTCTCATATTTGTCACGCCGGCGCTTTCATGCGGGACGTCAGGAACCCGGGAGAGCAAACAACGTTGCCTTGAAATAAGTAACGCTTCACGGCATGGTCGAAGCACAAGGGTTTCATCGAATCGCAGGAGAACAGGCTCATGAACTTCAAGACAAGCGCTGCTTTGCTTTCAGCCGCCATCGCGGTGTCTTCATGCGTCGCGCCGGGTCCCTCCCAGCAGACCTCGATGGCCCCATCGCTTGCCCGCGGGCCGGCCGTCGATGGCCGCTGGATCGACCGTAACGGCATCGTATCGACATTCCAGAACGGCGCTTTCTCCACGCGTTCGACCGACACTAATACGCTTCTGGCCTCCGGCACCTATGTCACGATTTCGCCGACACTCTACGAAATCAACATGACGTCCCTGGTGCGCAATACGCAGTCGCGCGTCAACTGCGCTCTCGTCTCCCCGTCACAATTGAATTGCACGACAGACACAAACAGTCAGTTCTCGCTGACACGTCAAGGCTGATAACATCACCTTTTCAATGAGATGACCTTATGGAACGCACGCCTCAGGCGTGCGTTCTTCTTTATTGCGCGGCTGTCATAATTTCGCTTGCGGCAGCTGCCGCTAAATGGAAACATCGCGCTTTGAAAGACTGACATGTTTTCAGATTAGAGAATAAGCACGGCCGGATGATGATCGACCGGCCCGGGCTTCCGCTTTGAACAGGAGAGAGGGACCATGAAGAAAATTTTGGGACTGGGCATGCTGAGCGTTTCGGCAATAACGCTTTCAGCCGGAGTGGCTCTGGCCGATTACGAGCTCAATATTCTTCACATCAACGATTTTCACTCCCGTATCGAATCGATCAACAAGTTCGACTCGACCTGCTCGGCGGAAGAAGAAGGCAAAAACGAATGCTTCGGCGGCGCCGCCCGTCTTCTGACCGCCATCAATCAGACCCGCGATGCCCTGAAGGCTGAAGGCAAGAACGTTCTGCTGCTCAATGCCGGCGACAATTTCCAGGGATCGCTGTTCTACACCACCTATAAGGGCACGGTGGAAGCGGAAGTGCTGAACGCCATGAAGTTCGACGCCATGACCGTCGGCAACCACGAGTTCGACGATAGCGAGGACGGTCTTGCAGGTTTCCTCGACAAGGTTCAGTTTCCGGTCGTGACCGCCAATGTGGTCGCCACCGCCGCCTCCAAAATCGGAGATCGCGTCAAGCCTTCCATCGTTCTTGAAGTCGGCGGGCAGAAAATCGGCATCGTCGGCGCCGTGGCCAATGACACGGCGGAACTGGCGACGCCCGGCCCCAATATCACCATTGCCGAAGACGTCGCGAAAATCAGCGAACAGGTGCAGAAGCTGAAGCAGGACGGCGTCAACAAGATCATCGCCCTCACCCATGTCGGATATCCGCGCGACCTCGAATTCATCGCGAAAATTCCGGATGTGGATGTCGTAGTCGGCGGTCACTCGCATACCCTGCTTTCCAACACCGACCAGAAGGCCGAAGGCCCCTATCCGACACTCGTCGACAATCCCGGCGGCTACAAGGTTCCGGTCGTTCAGGCCGGGCAATACAGCAAATATCTCGGCGACCTGCGCGTCGTCTTCGATGACAGCGGCGTGGTCAAGGAAAGCAAGGGCGATCCAATCCTGATCGATTCCTCCTTCAAGCCCGATGAAGCCACGCTCAAGCGTATCGATGAGCTGAAAGCGCCGATCGAGGCTTTGAAAGCCAAGGTTGTCGGCACTTCGGAAGGCCCGATCGAGGGCGACCGCAAGATTTGCCGCGTCAAGGAATGCTCCATGGGCAATCTGGTCGCGGATGCAACGCTTGCCCGTGTGAAGGATCAGGGCGTCACCATTGCTTTCGCCAATAGCGGCGGTCTGCGCTCCTCCATCGACGGTGGCGATGTCTCTATGGGCGAGGTCCTGACGGTTCTGCCGTTCCAGAACACCGTTGCAACCTTCCAGCTGAAGGGCGAGGACATTCGCGCCGCTCTCGAAAACGGCGTCAGCCAGATCGATGACGGTGCGGGCCGCTTCATGCAGGTTTCCGGCCTGAAATATTCCTTCGACCGCTCGAAGCCAGCCGGCAGCCGTGTCGTTTCGGTTGAGGTCAAGGAAGGGGACGCTTTCGCGCCGCTCGACCCGGCCAAGACCTATATTGTCGCGGCCAATAACTACGTGCGCACCGGCGGTGACGGCTTCAAGGTCTTTGCGACCAAGGCAATCAACGCCTATGACTTCGGCCCGAACCTCGAAGAGGCAGTCGCCGCCTATATCACCGCAAACAGCCCCTATAAGCCCTATACGGATGGCCGCATCAGCGAAGTCACGCCCGCCGGTTACGTGGCTCCGGCAAAACCCGCAGCACCGGCACCCGCGGCAACCGCCCCGGCGCCTGCAGCAAGCACACCTGCTCCAGCCGCCACACCGGCCCCGGCACCCGCAGCGCCTGCGGCCACCGCACCGGCCGCTACTGCGCCTGCGGCAGCCGCTGCTGCCGTCAGCAAATATGTCGTTGAAAAGGGTGACTCGCTCTGGAAGATCGCTGCCGAAAAATATGGCGACGGCGCTCTCTGGACCAGAATTGCCAAGGCGAACACGCTGAAGCATCCGAACCACATCGAAATCGGTGAGGAACTGGAGCTTCCGGCGCAATAAGCCGGTAGCGACCAGACAGGGCAATTTGCCGCAGACCGGAAGCCGACCCTCAACCACGGGGTCGGCTTCTTATTTTCCTATAAAAAACAGGTCATTACAGGCCGCACTTTGCAAAAGGGCATCGTGCCTGTCAGCCAGCCCCGGAAATCAACTCCACCGGTGGTTCAATCCTGAGAAATTTCGTCTAGAACACGTGAACAAATTGACGACAGGGGCGTATAGCTCAAGCATTTGCGACAGGATCCGTCAGGGTTCTCGTCGGTATGCATAAAACAAAAGATGGAGCCTTTCCGCCCTCTCCCAAACGGAAAGCTCTTGTGCAAACAGTCCGAATTTCAGGGTGTCATTCATGGCGATAGAACTATCCGCACTCCCCGTAGACCATCCCGGCATAAGATTTGGCAAGGTCGGCGTCCTGCTCGTCAATCTTGGCACGCCTGATGGTACGGATTACTGGCCGATGCGCCGTTATCTGGCGGAATTCTTAAGCGACAAGCGCGTGATCGAATGGTCCCGGCTCTACTGGTATCCGATCCTGTACGGCATCGTTCTCAACAAACGCCCTCAGAAGGTCGGCAAGGCCTATGAGGAAATCTGGAACCACGAGCGGAACGAAAGTTATCTGCGCACCTATACCCGCAGCCAGGGCGAGCTCATGGCAGAGGCGCTGAAGGATTTGCCCAATGTCGTCGTTGACTGGGCCATGCGTTACGGCCAACCCTCCATCGCTTCCAAAATCGATGCGCTGAAGGAGCAGGGCTGTGAAAAAATCCTGCTTTTCCCGCTGTACCCGCAATATGCCGCATCGACCACGGCAACCGTAAACGACAAGGCATTCGAGCACCTGATGAAGTTGCGCTGGCAGCCTGCGCTTCGCACCGTGCCGCCCTATCATGACGATCCGTCCTATATCGACGCGCTCGCCGCCTCTGTCAAAAACCATCTGGCGACGCTGGACTGGGAGCCGGAGATGCTGATCACCTCCTTCCACGGCATTCCGCAATCCTATTTCAAAAAGGGTGATCCCTATTACTGTCACTGCCAGAAAACCGCCCGCCTGCTGCGCGAGGCGCTGGGACGGACAGACAAGAATTTCATGATCACCTTCCAGTCGCGTTTCGGGCCGGAGGAATGGCTGCAGCCCTATACTGACAAGACCGTGGAAAAACTGGCTTCGGAGGGTATCAAGCGCATTGCTGTCATGAATCCCGGCTTCGTATCGGATTGTCTTGAGACGCTTGAAGAAATTGCCGGTGAAGCCGGTGAGATTTTCCTGCATAATGGCGGCGAGAAATTCACCCATATCCCCTGTCTTAACGACAGCGCCGAGGGCATGGATGTTCTCGAAAAGGTTGTGCGTCGGGAGTTGCAAGGCTGGGTGTAATCTTGCCATAACGATGCTGGGGTAAAACCCCTGACGGTTCTTACCCTGGAGGAAATGTGATGATTGAATTGGGCGGTTTCGATATTGTTGTTCTGGCAGCGGTGGTGCTGGTTATTCTGGTGCTGTTTGCCGGTATCAAGACCGTGCCGCAGGGACATCGTTACACGGTTGAACGGTTCGGGCGCTACACCCGCACGCTCGAGCCCGGCCTTAACCTCATCGTACCCTTCATCGAAAGCATCGGTTCAAAAATGAATGTCATGGAGCAGGTGCTCCATATACCGACACAGGAAGTTATCACACGCGATAATGCCAGTGTCTCCGCCGATGCCGTCACCTTCTATCAGGTGCTCAATGCCGCACAGGCCGCCTACCAGATTTCCAATCTGGAAATGGCGATCGAAAACCTCACCATGACGAACATCCGCTCGGTAATGGGGTCGATGGATCTCGACGAATTGCTGTCCAACCGCGATGCGATCAATGATCGCCTGCTGCGCGTGGTGGATGAGGCCGTGGGACCATGGGGCATCAAGGTCACGCGCATCGAGATCAAGGATATCGCGCCGCCAAAGGACCTCGTCGATTCCATGGCACGGCAGATGAAGGCCGAGCGTGAAAAACGCGCGCAGGTTCTGGAAGCCGAAGGTGCGCGAAACGCTCAGATCCTGCGCGCGGAAGGTGCAAAGCAATCCGCTATTCTTGAGGCGGAAGGTCAGCGCGAAGCGGCGTTCCGCGATGCCGAGGCGCGCGAACGCCTGGCAGAGGCCGAAGCCAACGCCACCCGCATGGTGTCGGAAGCCATCGCCGCCGGTAATGTCCACGCCATCAACTACTTCGTTGCCCAGAAATACACCGAAGCGCTCGCCGAGATCGGCACAGCCAAAAATTCGAAGATCGTATTGATGCCGATGGAAGCCTCGGCGCTGATTGGTTCTCTCGGTGGTATCGGCACGATTGCGAAAGAGGTGTTCGGCGACAGGGGCGATGCGCCAACCGCACCTGCCCCCACGCCTTCCCGCTCCGTGCCGCCAACACGGTCTTCCGGACAGACCATCAACGTCACGGTTCCCGGCAATCCCTTCGGTTCTTCATCGGAGAAGTGACGATGCTGCAACGGCTTGCCTCAGAATTTGGACCATGGAGCTGGTGGATCGTCGGCTTCATTCTGCTGGCCGCCGAACTGGTCGCTCCGGGTGTATTCCTGATCTGGATCGGGCTTGCCGCGCTGGTCATCGGCGCGCTCTCGCTGTTTTTCTGGGAAGCGGGATTCTGGGCATGGCAATTGCAGTTCGTGCTGTTTGCCGCCCTCTCCATCATCTTTGCCCTGCTCGGCCGGAGATATTTCGGCAGGAACCGGGACACCAGCGATGAACCCTTTCTCAACCAGCGGGAGGCAAGCCTTGTCGGTCGCACGGCAACCCTGCAGGAACCGATCGTCGAAGGGCGTGGCCGGATAAGGCTGGATGATACGTGGTGGTCCGTCAACGGCGAGGATATGCCTGCCGGAACACGGGTCAGGATCGCAGCCGCACGTGGCCGCACCTTGGTTATAGAACCGCTCGACCGATCCTGACGATCAGGCGACGCCGATCCGCAGAAGATCGTGGAAATGCACCAGCCCGATGGGCCTGTTGTCTTCATCCACCACGATCAGCGCGCCAATATGATATTTTTCCAGCGTCGCCAGGGCGCTGGTCGCCAGCACCGATTTTTTCACCGTTTTCGGATTGCGGGTCATGATGTCATCCACCGTCAATTCCGCGAGGTTGCGCGACAGGTTGCGGGCCATGTCACCTTCGGTAACGATGCCGCACAGGCGGCCATCCTCGTCCAGAATGCCGACGCAGCCGAAATGCTTGCGGGAGAGAACGCCGACCGCTTCCGGCATGGCCGTTCCCTTATCGACCAGCGGCACACGATCGCCCGTATGCATGATATCGCTGACCAGCGTGAGGCTGGCGCCCAGTTTGCCACCGGGATGAAACACCTTGAAATCACCGGCAGTGAAATTGCGCGCTTCCAGAAGCGCAACGGCAAGGGCATCGCCGAGTGCCAGCTGCATCAACGTGGAGGTTGTTGGCGCGAGACCGAGCGGACAGGCTTCCTGTTCATTGGGAACCAGAAGCACGATATCTGAAGCTTTCGCCAGCGACGAATTTTCCGAACAGGTCAGCGCGATCAGCGGAATGGAGAAACGGCGCGAATAGTTGATGATGCTGCGCAGCTCGGCACTCTCACCGCCCTTGGAAATGGCGAGAATTACATCATCGCCGCCAATCATGCCCAGGTCGCCATGGTTGGCCTCGGCCGCATGCACAAAAAAGGCAGGCGTTCCGGTGGAGGCGAAGGTGGCCGCGAGCTTCGCGCCTATATGTCCGCTTTTGCCGACCCCGGTTATGATGAGACGGCCATTCGACTGGCCAATGGTCTCGATCGCCTTGCAGAAAGGCTCGGAAAGCCCGTTTCTGAGAGCGTCCTCAAGAGCAGCAAGGCCAGCCCGCTCCATCGAAATCGTCCGCACGGCGGATTCGATGGCATTGTCTTCGACCAGTTTGACGGCGCGCGTAATCATGGCCGACTGTTACTCTTTCACCCGGAATAAGTCCACTCTCCAGCGGAAAAGCGCCGTGTTTTAGTGTCGCAAGTCCGGTGGAGAAATCTCCTCCATCGTTCCCAGTCGCTTAAAGGGGATGTTTTCTTCATCGACAAGATACCGTCCGACGGTCCTCACCCACGACACCGAGCCGTCGTCTCGGCGCACGGCATATTCCTGGCTGTAGAAACTTGCCGCCTTCAGCGTGGTCAACGCGGTCTCGATGACGCTATTTCGATGATCCAGATCCACTTTTTCAAGCATCTGGAAAATACTGATGCCCTGCATCGCCTGTCGCAGCGGAATTCCGAAGAGTTCAGCGCATATTTCGTCCAGATAAAATCGATCGTTGGTAATATCCCAGCAATAAAAACCAACCTGATTGATGTTCAAAACGGGATTCATGAAAAGACGCTGTCACAAAAATAAAAATCAATAGGAATTGCTAAGAAATTATAGCCAGTTCCTGCTAATCATAGGGCGATTCCGTGCCAAATTGAAACGTTTAAATCTGATCATATTAGAAATATTTTGCATTATGGCAAATTTCCTCGAGCGGCCTCGCCTCGGAAAATCCGGCTGCCCGATCAGACGACAACGGCGACGGATTTCCTGGCTATGACCGCAGCGCTGAAATCCCGGCAATCTTTATCAACTGTTAACCATAAAAAACCTATTGTTAAAGCGATGTTAAAACTTGCGTCGTCTGCCTGATCGCCGGTTTGTCCACGTCATTCTCAACGGCCTGTCGTCATTGGCCGGCAGAGATGCCTTGGTGAACTTTCGATCCGGCATCGGCCAGATTCGCCGGGTGAAGAGGAATGAATGTGAGGGGCGCCGCCACACGTCTGTCGACGTCGCGGAAAGCAGCAACCATGCTGCTTGCCTGCACGCTTCTTTGCACGTCCGGAAACGCCTTTGCCCAGAGCGTGGTCACGCCGGTGCCGACTGCGGCTCCTTCCCGCGCCGGAACTCCTCCGGGCGTCCCGGCGGAAGAGGCGGAGGCAAACACGACGCCGGCCACACCCGCGCCCGCACCGCAGCAGCTATGGCGGCCTTCCAACAATCCCGGTGATCCGATCTTTGAACAGCAGGACGAAGCGGGACAGCCCTATGCCGAGGCCGAAAACCCCTATGAACCGACGGTCGATGGTGGCGAAAACCCGCAAGTGCCGACCCAACCCGGACAGACGCCGGGGATCCGGCTCGGCACATTCCTGCTGCGGCCTTCGATCAGCCAGACGATCAATACGGAAAAACAGAGCAATACCGGCGGGCCTTCCCGGCGCAACTACCTGACAACGGGCATACGTGGGACGCTGACCAGTGACTGGTCTCGCCACGCGCTGACCGTGACGGGCGACGGCGCCTGGGAAAGAAATTTCGGCAGCGACAAGGATGGCGAAGAGCCGAGGGCAAGGCTCGAGGCCGATCTGCGCCTCGATCTCGGTGAAGAAACGACCGTCAATCTTACGGCCGGTTACGAATTCAGCCGCGAAGATACGACAGATCCCAACGCTTTGACCGGCGCATCGGTGCAGGGCGGCGAACACCGCTTCACGACCGGCGCATCCATTGAACGGGATTTCGGCAAGCTGCGCGGGTTGGCGGCGCTCGATCTTTCGCGAACGGTCTATACGGATGCGAAGGGCCTGAACGGCCAGCCGATCAGCCTGAGCGACCGCGACCAGAAGGCTGCAAACCTGCGCGGTCGCATTGGCTACGAATTGTCGCCGGCCTTGATCCCCTTCCTCGAACTGAACGTCGGAACGACGAAATATGACAGCCGCCTGGATAATTCCGGTTACGCCCGCTCCTCGAATTCCTACGGTGCGAAGATCGGAACCGAGGTAGACCTCGGCGAGAAGACACGCGGCGAGGCCGCAATAGGCTACCTGCGCAAACAATATGACGACGACCGCCTTGCCGCCATCGGCGCATTGACGTTGGACGGCGAACTGAACTGGTCACCCCAGCGCGGTACCAACGTTAATCTCGGGCTGCGCACGATGATTGAGGACTTCGCCGGCGGCCCGCAGGGTGGCTGGATTTCCTATCGCCTTGATGCCGGCCTGACCCACGAATTGCGCAGCAATCTGGTCGCGCGACTGACGGGGCAGATCGTTCACCGCACCTTCCCCTCCTCCGACATCGATAATGTCGTGGAATATACCGCAGGCGCCGGACTGACCTGGGGCCTGAACCGCTATCTCGATCTGACGGCGGATGTCAGCTACCAGTGGACGCCGGTTTATGACAGCAACGAACTGCGTGTCGGCGCAGGACTTGTCCTGAAGCGATAAACTGTCTCCAAAACAGAAATCCCGGCGCGAAGGCCGGGATCCCAATCTCATATTTTGGCTGAATTACTTCAGGCCGTCGATAAGTGCCTTAATCGGCTCCTCGATCGCAGGACGAATATCGCCGCGCTCCAGAGCGAAGGCGACGTTGGCGAGGATGAAACCATCCTTTGCACCGCAATCGAAAGTCTGGCCGCGGAAATGATAGCCGGAAAATTCCTGCGACTTGGCGAGCGTCAGCATGCCATCCGTCAGCTGGATTTCATTCCCGGCGCCGCGCTCCTGATTTTCGAGAATGTCGAAAATCTCCGGCTGAAGGATGTAGCGGCCGTTAATATAGAAATTCGACGGCGCCGTGCCCTTGGCAGGCTTTTCGACCATTTCAGTGATCTTGAAACCTTCGCCAACGGTGTCGCCCACGCCGACGATACCGTATTTATGCGTCTGGTCGGGAGCGCATTCCTGCACGGCGATGACGTTGCCGGCGGTCTGGTCGTAAAGTTCGACCATGCCCTTCAGGCAGCTCTTCTGCGAGTGCATGATCATGTCAGGCAAAAGCACGGCGAAAGGCTCATCACCGACGATGTCACGCGCGCACCATACCGCGTGGCCAAGGCCGAGCGGCACCTGCTGGCGCGTGAAGCTTGCCGTGCCCGCCTTGGGCAGAAGGCCGGCCAGCAATGTCAGCTCGGCATTCTTGTTGCGCTCACGCAGCATCTGTTCGAGTTCAAATTGAATATCAAAATAATCTTCGATGACCGCCTTGCCGCGGCCGGTAACGAATACAAAATGCTCGATGCCCGCTTCCGCCGCCTCATCAACGACATATTGAATGACAGGCTTGTCGACGACGGTGAGCATCTCTTTCGGAACCGCCTTGGTTGCGGGCAGGAAACGCGTGCCGAGACCTGCGACCGGAAATACGGCCTTCCGAATTTTCTTCTGTTCTACCACATATCCCTCCTGAGAGATAAAACTTGATCACAATCCCCGCACGCTGTTGTTATTTCAAAAATAACAACGTTTTGTAAAGGGTGACGCTACCATCTATTAATGGTAAAGAATTTGTTGACGTTCTTTTGTTATCCATGATGACGCCCGATGCGTTTTCGCAATCGAAATGACATTCGAGAGAACGAAAGACTGACGATGACAAAGATGATCCTTTCAGGTGTCCGCAAATTCGGCTGCATGATGGCTGCAGGTCTGGCAATCTCGCTGGCGCCCGTTTCTGCTCACGCAGATGCGGGGTTCAGACAGTGGATCAACCAGTTCTACGCAACAGCCGCGAAAGAAGGCATTAGCAAGGCCACATATCAAAAGGCCTTTGCCGGCGTCAGCGAGCCGGACCCGGACGCGCTGCGCAAGGCAACTTTTCAGCCGGAATTCACCACCCAGGTCTGGGATTATCTCGATTCCCGCGTTAACCCCTATACGGTGCGGATCGGTCGGGAAATGAAGATGAAGCATGCAACGACCCTCAACTGGATCGAGCGCAACTTCAATGTCGACAAACACATCATCCTCGCCATCTGGTCGATGGAATCGAATTACGGCGCCGTTCTCGAAAAGCCGGAGCGACTGCACAATATTCCGCAGGCGCTGGCCACGCTCGCCTATTCCGACCCCAAGCGCGCCAAATTCGCGCGGACACAATTGATCGCCGCGCTCAAAATCCTGCAGGCCGGCGATGTGACGCCAAAGCAATTGACGGGTTCCTGGGCAGGGGCGATGGGCCACACCCAGTTCATCCCGACCAGCTATCTGCTTTACGCGGTGGACGCCGACGGCAACGGCAAGCGCGATATCTGGCACTCGGTTCCCGATGCGCTGGCAACCGCTGCCAATCTTCTTTCCAAGAACGGCTGGGAGCCCGGCCGCACCTGGGGTTATGAGACCGCCGTACCGCGTGGCGGCGCGCGTTATGAAGGCCAGACGAAGACCGTTGCCGAATGGGCAAAGCTTGGTTTTACCCGTCCGAACGGGAAGAATTTCACACGCGGCTCCGACCGCGCCATGCTGAAATTGCAGGGGGGCGCAAACGGCCCCGGTTTCCTGATGATGAAAAACTTCTTCACCATCAAGAAGTACAATGCATCGGACAGCTACGCGCTGGCAGTTGGCCTGCTTGCGGACGAAATTGCCGGTTATGGCGGCATGCAGCAGAAATGGCCGCGTCCGGACGGCACGCTCGATATTCGTGAAAAATTCGAACTCCAGACCCGCATGAAGGAACTGGGTTATTACGATGGCGAAATCGACGGCAATTTCGGCTCCGGGTCGAAGGCCGCAATCAGCGCCATCCAGTCGCGCATGGGCATGGAAAATGACGGCCAGCCGTCGCAGCGATTGCTGAGAGCCCTGCGCAATTAATAATGTGCCGGCGAATTCGGCGACGGTCGTTACCGCCGCCGAGCCATCCGGAAAGGTCGATGCCATGAGTAGGAAACCTGCGGCGAAAAGCGGAAAGACAGGTTGGCGTGTCTGCGCCATCATCCTTTGTGCTGCGCTGTGCACGCCGCTCGTCCCTTCCCAAAGCTTCGCCCAGGAACAGCGGCGTACCCTGTTCGAAATGCTGTTCGGCAGGCCTGTAGGCCGGGAGGATGCGCCCAGCCGCGAATACCAGCCCCGCAACCGCCGGGATTTCCCATCAGCCCCACGCGAAAGAGCCGTCACTCGCCCGCAACCCGCGAGAAAAGCGCCGTCGGTGGTTCAGATGCGAACCATAAAACCGGAACCCGCCGCCAAACTTGAAAATGCAAGGCGCGTGCTGGTCGTCGGCGATTTTCTGGCCGGCGGCATGGGGGAGGAACTGGTCAACGCCTTTGCCAGTTCACCGGCAATCGCCGTCGATGTGCGGGCAAACGGCTCCTCAGGTCTCGTTCGCACTGATTATTACGACTGGTTCGCCAATCTGCCGCAATTCATAACCGAGACCAATCCGGCGACGATCGTCATCATGATGGGATCGAACGATCGCCAGCAGATGCAGATCGGCGATATCAGGGAAAAATTCGGCACCGATGTCTGGTTCAAGGAATATGAACGGCGGATCGATGAACTTCTGACTATTGCGGGCCGCAAGAAGGTGCCGCTGCTATGGGTTGGTCTGCCCGCCTTCCAGTCGCCCTCGCTCACAGCCGATCTGGTCGGCTTCAACCGGCTTTATCGCAGCCATGTCGAGAAATATGGCGGCGAATTCGTGGATGTGTGGGACGGCTTCGTCGACGAGGCGGGGAAATTCGTCATTACCGGTTACGACATGAACGGTCAGCAGGCCCGTCTGCGCGAAGCCGATGGCGTCGGCATGACAAGCGCCGGCAAGCGCAAGCTTGCTTTTTACGTCGAGAAATTCGTGCGCCGGCACCTCGACAGCGCCGGCCCTGATCTCGTGAAACTGGACGGCAGCAACCTGCCAGCGCTTACTTCGCTGCCGGCGCTTGGCATCGACGCGGGACAGGTGCGCACGCAACCGATCAGCCTTACCGATCCGGCGCTTGACGGCGGCGACAAGCTGCTTGGCGATACTCCGGTGACAGCAGGACCGACACGCGTATCGGTGGTGGAATCACCACGCGAGCGGCTGACCAAACGCGGCGAGATGGCCGATGCGCCGGCAGGCCGCATCGATGATTACCGCATCGTCCCGGATACGGCACAGGCCAGACAATAGGCGCTACATCACCAGCATGAGAGCCCGTCAGGGCGTAATGTTTAGGCAATCCGAAAATGGCAGGATAAGTGAAGCTCTGCGGGAGCGCGGCCTATAACCGCGTTTTTGCAAGGCGATATCTCTTCGTTACATCCACGAAGCTGTTGTTTTATTTCATGCGCGGCCCTGCGGGGAAAGCGCGCAGACATTGCCGAGAACACGTCATGCGCCTGCTGCTTGTTGAAGACGAACGCGAAATGGCAGCAGCCCTGTCCGCCGCCCTGCACCGGTTCGATATCATCGTCGATAATGTCGGGACGCTCGACCTTGCCCGCCATGCGATCATGGACGGTGTTCACGATCTTGTCGTGCTTGACCGGCAACTGCCCGATGGCGACGGCATCGAACTCATAGAAGATCTGCGCCTGCTGCCCGTCACCCCGCCCGTCATCGTGTTAACGGCGCAGGGAACACTTGCAGACCGGGTGAACGGTCTCAACCTTGGAGCGGACGATTATCTTGGCAAGCCCTTCGCCGTCGAGGAGCTTCTTGCCCGTATCCGCGCCCTGATGCGCAGACCGGCAGGCGCGGTAACGATGACGGCGAGACTGGGCAAGCTGGAATTCTGCTTCGAAACCCGGGAAGTGCGCATCAAGGGGGAGTTTATTCCCCTGACCAGACGTGAACTGCTTATTCTCGAAGCCCTGTTGCGTCGGCAGGGCCGAACGGTGCTTCGTTCGGTGCTGGAGGAGGCCGTCTATAATTTCGACGATGAAATCCAGTCCAATGCGCTTGATTCCCATATTTCACGCCTGCGCCGCAAATTGCAGGCGGCGGATGCGGGCCTTGAGGTCCACGGCATTCGCGGTGTTGGTTATCTTCTGAGAGCGGCCGCATGAAGCTGGCCAGACGGAAATCGCTCAAACATCGCCTGACAATTCAATTGCTGCTGTTCCAGATCGGCAGCCTTTTCATCGTCAGTGCGGCCTTCGTCGCTTACCTGTCGAGCGGCGGCGCAGGCAGCGCCCTGCTCAGCCCCCAGGCAGCCCAGATCACCGCCAATGCAATCATGCGGGACAAGGATGGCCGGCTGAGACTGGAAGAAACAGAGGAGTTTGCCGCGCTGCGCAACGACATGCCCGATTTCTGGTTCGTTGCGGTCAGCGAAAAAGGTGAAATCGTGCAGGGCGGGCCGGTACCGGAGGTCTTCAGCAATATGGATCAACAGCTTAGCGACATCAAAGTTTCGGATGTGCGCGACGCGGCATTGTCCTATTCCTATCTCGCCGTCGTGCGCATCGCCGTCGTTCGCCGTGCTTCGGGGCCGGCTGGTGAATTCGTCATGATCGGCAAAGGCGGCCCGTTCAGCATGACATTCCCGGTCCTGCTGTTTTCCAACATATTGATCATGCCCATCCTCATTCTCATGTCCATCGTGACGATCGTGACCATTCCCTGGATCATCCGCAGGGAATTTCTCGCCCTTTCCGCCATTGCGCATGCGGCGGAAACCATCGATATCGACAGACGCGGATATCGATTGCCTGACAGTAATATTCCACAGGAAGTGCAGCCGCTCGTGCATGCCGTCAACGGCGCGCTGCAGCGGTTGGACGATGGTTATGAACGGCACAAGCGTTTCATTCTCGATGCCGCCCATGAATTGCGCACCCCGGTCGCCATTCTCCAGACCCGCGTTGAAACGCTGCTCGACGGGCCGGACCGGAGCAGAATATTGGCCGATGCCAGCCGTATCGCCGTGCTTGCCGAACAATTGCTCGATCTGCAGCGACTTGGCGGGCAAAAGGCGCCCCTTATCCCGCTTGATCTTGTCGGTCTTTGCCGGTCGGTCGTGGCGGACATGGCGCCGCTTGCGATTTCTCAAGGATACGGGCTTTCATTCGAGCCAGAGGAAGAACCGATCCTCGCCCTTGCGGATGACGCCTCGCTGCAGCGCGCCCTTATGAACATCGTGCAAAACGCCATCGAACATGGCGGCAATCGCGGAACCATCACCATAAAAGTCGGGGCCAACCGTGTGATAGACATATCCGATGAGGGTCAGGGAATTCCCGAAGAAGACCGGGAAGCCGTGTTCGACGCGTTCCATCGGTTAAGGCCCAAAGATCGCGGCACCGGACTCGGTCTCAACCTCGTACAGGAAATCGTCCGATACCATGGCGGAGAGATCACCATTGGTGATTCACCTACCGGCGGCGCCTCCTTCCGCATCAGCCTACCCTATTGCTGAAACGATCTCATTTTCGGAAACACGTAATGTCATTGCAATTTTAAGGCGCGATATAGTGTCCGTCGCCTGAATGCGAGACCTTCGTTGCATTTCGGTTCTCCAGTCAAACAAAAGGCCTGTTGTGCAACACAACAGGCCTTTCTGTTTTCGGATGGCGGCCTGCGCCGCATCGTCTGGCTCAGCGCGGCAGGACGGTTGCGCCCATCAGCGCCTCGTCGATTGCGCGTGCCGCCTGGCGGCCTTCACGGATGGCCCACACAACCAGCGACTGGCCACGACGAACGTCGCCCGCCGCCCACAGCTTGTCGACCGAGGTTCTGTAGTCCGTCTCATTGGCGACCACATTGGTAGAACCGCGACGATCGGTATTGAGCGTCAGCTTGCCATTCATTTCCTTCAGCACGCTATCGGTGAAGGGGCCGGAGAAGCCGATGGCGATAAAGGCGAGATCAGCCTTGATGATGAATTCCGTGCCGGCGATGGGCTTGCGGCGATCATCCACCTGACAGCACTTCACACCGGTCAGAACGCCATCTTCACCAACGAATTCGAGCGTGGCGACCTGGAACTCGCGGATGGCGCCTTCAGCCTGCGACGAAGAGGTGCGCATCTTGGTTGCCCAGAAAGGCCAGACCGCGAGCTTGTCTTCCTTTTCCGGCGGCATCGGGCGGATGTCGAGCTGCGTGACTTTCACCGCACCCTGACGGAAAGCCGTACCGACGCAGTCAGACGCCGTATCGCCGCCGCCGACAACGACGACGTGCTTGCCGCCGGCGAGGATCGGATCGGCAGGCCAGCCGATGCTGTCGATGTTTTCGCGGCCGACGCGGCGGTTCTGCTGCACGAGGTAAGGCATGGCGTCGTAAACGCCGTTGAAATCAGCGCCGCCGATACCGGCCGGGCGCGGGGTTTCCGAACCGCCGCAATAAAGCACGGCATCGTGGTCGGCCAGAAGCGTCTCGACCGTCACATCCACGCCGACATTGACGCCGCAATGGAAGGTAACGCCTTCGCCCTTGATCTGCTCGACACGGCGATCGATGAAGTTCTTCTCCATCTTGAAGTCAGGAATACCGTAACGCAGCAACCCGCCGGGCTTCGATTCACGCTCGTAGACATGCACTTCATGACCCGCGCGGCCAAGCTGCTGTGCGGCGGCCATGCCCGAGGGGCCGGAACCGATGACGGCAACTTTTTTCCCGGTGTGGATTGTCGCCGGCTTCGGCACGATAAAGCCCAGCTCATAGGCCTTGTCGGCGATGGCCTGCTCGACGGTCTTGATCGCGACCGGTGCATCCTCGAGGTTCAGCGTGCACGCCTCCTCACAAGGCGCGGGACAGACGCGGCCGGTGAATTCCGGGAAGTTGTTGGTGGAGTGGAGGTTGCGGATCGCCTCTTCCCAGTTGTTGTTATAGACCAGATCGTTCCAGTCGGGGATCTGGTTGTGCACGGGACAGCCGGTCGGACCGTGACAATAGGGAATGCCGCAATCCATGCAGCGTGCCGACTGCTTCTGCACCTCGGCATCCGACATCGGAATGGTGAATTCGCGGAAATGGCGGATGCGGTCCGATGCGGGCTGATACTTGCCCACCTGCCGGTCGATCTCCAGAAAACCTGTAACCTTGCCCACGTTTATGTCCTCACATCAAAGCGGAGCGCCTGTCGGGCCCCAGTACCAGTAAGCGAAACCAAAAGCCGCCCCCAGCACGATGAACTCAAATCCGGTCTCGCCGCTCGTCCAGTAGATCGCCGTGGGAACGGCGACCGCGATCATCAGCGAGACCAGTTGGTGTAGTATCCTCACGCGGCGGATTACTCCGCCGCCACGCCCATGCGCATGCGCTCCATTTCCTCAAGCGCACGACGGTATTCGACCGGCATGACCTTGCGGAACTTCGGACGGAACTCGCTCCAGCGGTCGAGTATATCCTTGGCGCGCGACGAGTTTGTGTAGTGGAAATGGTTGGAGATCAGCTGGTAGAGACGCTCCTCATCGTGGCGCGTCATGTCCTCGGAAACGTCTACACGCCCCTTGTGCATGAGGTCGCCGCCGTGATGGTGCAGCTTCTCCAGCATGTCGTCCTCTTCCGGAACCGGCTCCAGCTCGACCATGGCCATGTTGCAGCGGGTGGCGAAATCGCCCGTCTCATCGAGAACATAAGCCACACCGCCGGACATGCCGGCCGCGAAGTTGCGGCCCGTTTCGCCGAGAACGACCACGATACCACCGGTCATATATTCGCAACCGTGATCGCCGACACCTTCGACAACCGCGACCGCGCCGGAGTTACGCACCGCGAAGCGCTCACCCGCGACACCGCGGAAATAGCATTCGCCGGTGATTGCGCCATAAAGAACGGTGTTGCCGACGATGATCGAGTTTTCCGCGACGATGCGGGTGTTTTCCGGCGGGCGCACGATGATGCGGCCACCCGACAGACCCTTGCCCACATAGTCGTTGCCGTCACCCACCAGATCGAAGGTGATGCCGCGTGCGAGGAACGCGCCGAAGGACTGGCCCGCCGTCCCCTTGAGGGTGACGTGGATCGTATCGTCCTTCAGACCCTTGTGGCCCCAGCGCTTGGCAAGCGCACCCGAAAGCATGGCGCCGGCGGAACGGTCAACGTTCTTGATCGGCACTTCGAACACGACGGGCTCGCGGTTTTCCAGCGACGGCAGCGACTTCTCGATCAGCTTGCGGTCGAGAATGTCGTCAATCGGGTGCTTCTGGCGCTCGGTCCAGAAGGTCGCCTCCTTGGGAGCTTCGACCTTGTGGAAGATGCGGCTGAAATCCAGCCCCTTGGCCTTCCAGTGCGCCAGCATCTCATCCTTCTCCAGCAGTTCGGAAGCGCCGATGATCTCATCCAGCTTGGTAACACCAAGCGAGGCGAGAATTTCGCGCACTTCTTCAGCCACGAAGAAGAAATAGTTGATGACGTGTTCCGGCGTGCCCTTGAAGCGCTTGCGCAGAACCGGATCCTGCGTCGCGACGCCGACCGGGCAGGTGTTGAGATGGCACTTGCGCATCATGATGCAGCCGGCCGCAATCAGCGGCGCGGTGGCAAAGCCGAATTCATCCGCACCGAGCAGCGCGCCGATGATGACGTCGCGGCCCGTCTTCAGGCCGCCATCCACCTGCAAGGCGATGCGCGAACGAAGGCCGTTCAGCACCAGAGTCTGCTGGGTTTCGGCAAGGCCGATTTCCCACGGTGAACCGGCGTGCTTGAGCGAAGTCAGCGGCGACGCACCCGTGCCGCCATCGAAACCGGCAATGGTGATATGGTCGGCGCGCGCCTTGGCGACACCGGCCGCAACCGTGCCGACGCCGACTTCCGACACCAGCTTCACCGAAACATCGGCTTCCGGGTTGACGTTCTTCAGATCGTAGATCAGCTGCGCCAGATCTTCGATAGAGTAGATATCATGATGCGGCGGCGGCGAAATGAGGCCGACGCCCGGCGTCGAATGCCGGGTCTTGGCAACGGTCGCATCCACCTTATGGCCGGGCAGTTGGCCGCCCTCGCCGGGCTTGGCACCCTGCGCCACCTTGATCTGCAACATATCGGCATTGACGAGATATTCCGTCGTCACGCCGAAGCGGCCGGAGGCGATCTGCTTGATGGCCGAGCGTTCCGGGTTCGGCTTGCCGTTCAGGAGCGGCATGTAACGGTCGGACTCTTCGCCACCTTCGCCGGTGTTGGACTTGCCGCCGATGCGGTTCATGGCAATCGCAAGCGTGGTATGCGCCTCGCGGCTGATCGAGCCGAAGGACATGGCGCCCGTCGAGAAACGCTTGACGATATCGACCGCCGGTTCGACGTCATCGATGGAAACAGGCTTGCGGCCGAGCGCTTCCGCCGACTTGACCTTGAACAACCCGCGAATGGTGTTCATGCGCAGCGCCGTCTCATTCACCATGCCGGCGAATTCGCGGTAACGCTCCTGGCTGTTGCCGCGCACGGCGTGCTGCAGCGAGGCAACCGCATCCGGCGTCCAGGCGTGGCTTTCGCCGCGCATGCGATAGGCATATTCGCCGCCAATATCGAGCGTATTGGCAAGGATCGGGTCCTTGCCGAAGGCGGCCGTGTGGCGCGTCACGGTTTCTTCCGCAATCTCCGTCAGGCCAACGCCTTCGATCGAGGTGGCGGTGCCGAAGAAATACTTCTCAACGAATTCCGAAGACAGGCCGATGGCGTCGAAAATCTGCGCGCCGCAATAGGACTGGTAGGTGGAAATGCCCATCTTGGACATGACCTTGAGGATGCCCTTGCCGACCGCCTTGATGTAGCGATAGACGACTTCGTCCTCGGAGACTTCCTTCGGGAAAGCGCCGTGCTTGTGCATGTCGAGCAGGGTATCGAAGGCGAGATAGGGATTGATCGCCTCGGCACCATAACCGGCCAGCAGGCAGAAATGGTGGATTTCGCGCGGCTCGCCGGTTTCGACGACGAGACCGACCGAGGTGCGCAGGCCCTTGCGGATCAGGTGATGGTGCACGGCGGCCGTCGCCAGCAGGGCGGGGATCGCAATGCGGTCCGGGCCGAGCTGGCGGTCGGAGAGAACGATGATGTTGTAACCGCCGCGAACAGCCGATTCCGCACGCTCGCACAAGCGGTCGAGCATATCTGGCATGCCTTCGGCGCCGCGCTCCACATCATAGGTGAAGTCGAGTGTCTTGGTGTCGAAACGGTCTTCCGTGTGGCCGATGGAGCGAATCTTTTCCAGATCGCCATTGGTCAGGATCGGCTGGCGCACTTCCAGACGCTTGGCGCGGGCGGCACCTTCATGGTCGAGAATATTCGGACGCGGACCGATGAAGGACACGAGGCTCATCACCAGTTCTTCGCGGATCGGGTCAATCGGCGGGTTGGTGACCTGCGCGAAGTTCTGCTTGAAATAGGTGTAAAGCAGCTTCGACTTTTCCGACATGGCCGAAATCGGCGTATCGGTACCCATGGAGCCAATGGCTTCCTGACCGGTGGTCGCCATGGGCGACATCAGGAGCTTCGTATCTTCGCTGGTGTAACCGAAGGCCTGCTGACGGTCGAGCAGCGACACGTCGCGGCGCAACGCGCGCGGTTCAACCGGCTTCAGCTCTTCGAGGATGAGCTGCGTGCGGTCGAGCCACGTGCGGTAGGGGTGCTTGGCGGCAAGCTCGTGCTTCACTTCCTCGTCGGAAATGATCGAACCCTTTTCCATGTCGATCAGCAGCATCTTGCCGGGCTGCAAACGCCACTTCTTGACGATGCGCTCTTCCGGCACCGGCAGCGTGCCGGCTTCGGACGCCATGATGATGCGGTCATCATCGGTGACGAGATAACGTGCCGGGCGCAGACCGTTGCGGTCGAGCGTCGCGCCGATCTGCTTGCCATCGGTGAAGGCAACGGCGGCCGGGCCGTCCCACGGCTCCATCAGCGCGGCGTGATATTCGTAGAATGCCTTGCGTTCGGCCGACATGGACTGGTTGCCGGCCCAGGCCTCGGGGATCAGCATCATCACGGCATGGGCCATGGAATAACCGCCGCGCACGAGGAATTCGAGCGCATTGTCGAAGCAGGCAGTGTCCGACTGGCCTTCATAGGAAATCGGCCAGAGCTTGGAGATATCGTCGCCGAACAGCGCCGACGAAACGGATGCCTGACGCGCCGCCATCCAGTTGACGTTGCCGCGCAGCGTGTTGATTTCGCCGTTATGGGCGACCATGCGGTAGGGATGCGCGAGCTTCCAGGACGGGAAGGTGTTTGTCGAGAAGCGCTGGTGCACCAGTGCAACCGCGGATTCGAAGCGCGGATCCGCCAGATCCTTGTAATAGGCGCCCACCTGGTAGGCGAGGAACATACCCTTGTAGACGATAGTCGAGGAAGACAGCGATACGGGATAAAAATCCTGCGTCTCCTTGCCGCCACCCTCGTCATAGATGCGGTTGGACAGTACCTTGCGGATCAGAAACAGCTTGCGCTCGAAATCGGCATTGGTGGCAGCGTCACGCCCGGCGCCGATGAAAACCTGAACATGGTGCGGTTCGGTTCCGGCAATATCCGGGGCCTTGGAGAGCGATGCATTGTCAACAGGCACGTCACGGAAGCCGAGGAACTGCTGCTCCTCCTCGCCGATGACATCGACGATCACCTTCTTGTAGTGCTCGATGCGGGACGGATCGCGCGGCATGAAGATGTGGCCGACGGCATATTCACCGGCCTTCGGCAGCGTCACGCCCTGCGCCGCCATTTCCTCACGGAAAAAGCGGTCGGGGATCTGCACGAGAATGCCCGCGCCGTCACCCATCAGCGGATCGGCGCCGACTGCGCCACGATGTGTGAGATTTTCGAGAATGAACAGGCCGTCCTTGACGATCTGGTGCGACTTCTGGCCCTTCATATGGGCCACAAAGCCGACGCCGCAGGCATCATGTTCATTGGCGGGATCATAAAGACCCTGCTTTTCCGGCAAGCCGCCCGCGAAACGCCCCTTCGCAGAAACGGGTGCGGCCGCAGCCGCGGTGGGACAGTCTGTGGTCAGGGTTGCGGCGGCGATCTCTGCCTGCGGCTTGTTCGTCATTTTTGTCCCTCCTGCAATATTACCTGCATGGTTTCATGCGAAGATCCGGCTCGACGCGAATTTTTGCTTCCCGCAAAATCCACACTCAACCCGGCTCGATCAAATTTAGGACAGCAAAGCTGTCTCAATTCGTGAGAATTTTGGCAGAAACCGGTGGATTTAGCAAGGGTACGAATCCAATTAGTCGAACTACCGTTTTGCAGCGAAGTTTCGATACTGACCTATTGCGCGAAACTTTCTTGTCTCAAAGCGGGCCGACCCGTTGCTTTCATTGCCGGATTTGCCAATCGCCACGTTAGGTCCTAGAACTTTTTTCGGTCATCGGTCACGCCTTACCAAATCGAACCCCAGCCATCGGAAAGCCTTCAGAGATGTTTTTTGCTTCAGACAATTGGGCCGGCGCCCATCCGGCCGTCAACGAACGGCTTTCGCGGGAATCCACCCGGTTTGCCGCCGCTTACGGCACCAGCGAACTCGATCTCTCCATCGAAAAGCGCTTCAACGAGATTTTCGAGCGCGAGGTGGCTGTGTTCTTCGTCGCAACAGGCACGGCGGCCAACTCGCTTTCGCTGGCAAGCATCGCCCGCCCCGGCGGCCTGACCTTCTGTCACTCCGAAGCGCATGTGATCGAGGATGAATGTGGCGCACCGGATTTCTTCTCCGGCATGCGTATGGTCGCCGTAGAGGGACCGAACGGCAAGATGCTGCCGGAAAACCTGATCGAGCGCATTGCGCGTTATCCGCAGGACGCAGTCCATCACGGCCGCGCCGCAGCCATCACCATGACGCAGGCGACCGAGGCCGGGACCGTCTATACGCTCGATGAAATCGACGCCATAGCCAAAATCGCAAAAGACAACGGCCTGCCGCTGCATATGGATGGCGCACGTTTCGCCAATGCGCTGGCCGCGCTCGGTGCCACGCCCGCGGAAATGACCTGGAAACGCGGCGTCGACGTCCTGTCTTTCGGCGGCACGAAAAATGGCTGCTGGTGTGCGGAAGCCATCGTCTTCTTCGATCCCTCGCTCGCCCGGGATTTTTCCTTCCTGCGCAAGCGCACCGCCCAGCTTTTTTCCAAGTCGCGCTTCATCGCCGCGCAGTTCGAGGCCTATCTGCAGGACGACCTGTGGCTCGGTCTCGCCAGCCACGCCAATGCCATGGCCAACCAGCTGCGCGCCGGTTTCGCGTCGCTGAACAGCGCCCGCCTTGCATGGCCGACCCAGGCCAATGAAGTGTTCGCCATTCTGCCAAAGGCAGCTGCGGAAGCAGCGACGGAAAAAGGTGCAAAGTTCTACGACTGGCTCGAGCCGCGCGACATGCCGGAAAAGGTCGGCAAGGATGAAGTGCTGATCCGCATGGTCACCAGCTTCGCGACGACCGAGGCCGATGTCGACGAATTCCTGTCGATCTGCGCCGCCGTTTGACAAACATCAGGGCGTCGCATCGCGACGCCCTCACACCTCCTGCAGCCGGTAACCCACACCGGTTTCCGTCAGAATATAACGGGGCTGATCCGGGATCTTTTCGATCTTCTGGCGAAGCTGGCGCACATAGACCCGCAAATATTGCACGTCGGTCAGTTCATCCCACACATGCTCCAGCAGGAAGCGGTGCGTCAGCACCTTGCCCGCATGCTGCACCAGAACCCTGAGGATGTCGTATTCCTTGGGCGAGAGTTTCACCTCGCGGTCCTCCACCTTCACAATGCGCCTGACGAGATCAACCGACAGGTCCCCGGTCTGAAACACCGGCCTCTCCCCTTGGGTCTGCAATCGATGGCGCAGGGCGACGCGGATGCGGGCGACGAGCTCATTCATGCCGAAAGGCTTGGTGATATAGTCATCGGCCCCCAGTTCCAGCGCCTTGACGATACCCGCCTCATCCGTGCGGCTGGAAAGGATGATGACCGGCAGCGCCAGCCCTTCGCCCCGCCATTTCGCCAGAAGATCATGTCCCGACATATCCGGCAGGCCGAGATCGAGAACAACGAGATCAGGCTTGTCCTCACGCATCAGTTCCATCGCAACACGGGCGTTCATCGCCTCGCTGACCGCATAATCCTGCGTCGAGAGACCAACCCGCAGAAGCTTGCGGATAGGCGGCTCGTCATCGACGATCAGAATGCGGACGGCGGAATTGGTCATTCCCGATCTCCTCTGGCGGTGGCGTGAATGATTCTCTCCTGAAATCGCGCCCTAATCATGATCTAGCACAGGTGCCTCGGTGGGAGCCGGCAGGCTTATCGTGAATTGCGCGCCTGAGCGACCCGGTCTGTTTTCCGCACGGATCGACCCGCCCATGGCCTCGATGAACCCCTTGCAGATGGAAAGCCCGAGACCCGTCCCGGCCTGCACATGGTCCACCTTGCGCACCCGGTAAAAACTGTCGAAGACCCGTTCCGTATCATCAGGCGGAATACCCGGTCCCGCATCTGCCACGGACAGGACGATATTCTTGCCCTGCCGCCAGCCGCGAATCTCGATAATCGTGTGTTCGGGCGCGTATTTGGCCGCATTGTCGATGAGATTGAACAGGACCTGTTCGAAAAGCACGGGATCGACCTTCAGCATTGGCAGGTCGGAGGGAATATCCAGAACGATTTCATGCCTGACGACGATTTTTGCCGCGCGCGAAAGTGCGGTTCCAATCATGTCGCCGACGAAATGCAGACCGTAATTCGGCTCCATCGCACCCGAGCCGATCCGGGTCATATCAAGAAGATTGGAGATGAAGCGGTTCAGCCGTTCGGATTCCTCGACGATCGTCGACAGCAGTTCGGCGCGCGCATCCGGCGGGATGTCCTCAGCGAAATCCTTTAGCGTTCCGGCCGAACCCAGAATGGCCGCAAGCGGCGTCTTGAGATCATGGGAAATGGATGTCAGCAGCGCCGTGCGCAGCCGGTCGGTTTCCGCCGCAAGCCTTGCCCGGTCGACATCCGAGACAAGCTGAATCCGCTCGATGGCAAGTGCCGCCTGATCGGCCAAGGCATCGAACAGCCGTTGCTGTTCCGGCGTCAGAAGCGGACCGAGCCGGTCATCGTCCAGCCCCACCACACCGACGGCCCCGCTGCCGGTGCGCAGGGGCAGATAAAGACGTTTGGCGCCGGGAAGCGTATCCGCGCCCCTGCCCGCAGCCTTGTTGTGCTCCCAGGCCCATTGCGCAGCGGCAATATCGGCATCCACCAGCGTATCATCAGGCGGATATCCCGCCTTGACCGTGATCGTATTGTTTTCCGGCAAAAGCAGAACGATCCGGACCTTCAGCATCGAGGCCATCTGGAAAGCGGCCGCCCACAGCACATCGTCCAGCGTTCCGGTTACCGAAAGCTTCTTGGAGAACAGATATAGATCTTCCGTCGTTCGCGCCCTTGCCCGCGCGGCGGCGGCCTGCCGTTGCACCGCCGCCGTGAGGTTGGAAGCGACAAGCGCCACACCAAAATAAAACAGCAGCGCCACGACACTTTCCGGATCGCGAACGGTCAGCGTGTAACGCGGCTCAAGGAAGAAAAAATTGAATGAGAAAGCGCCAAGCAGGGAAGCATAAAGCGCTGGTCCCAGCCCGCCGCGTACGGCGGCGGCCAGAACCGCCATCAGGAACACCAGCGCCAGATTTCTGACGTCGAGCGTCTGGTCGAGCACGATGCCGGCCACGATTGCCAGGCAGACAAACAGGGTGCTGTTAAGATAGGGCCATATGGAAGGATGCGATTGCGCCGAGGCCGGCTTTGCGGCCTGACCCGGCTTCTCTTCCTTTTTATCGCCGGAAATGACGTGAACGCTGATATCGCCCGCATGATCAATCAGATCATGCGTCAGCGAGCGCTGAAAAATCCGCTGCCACCACGATTTTCGCGGGCGGCCGATGATGATGTGAGTGAAATTATTGGCGTTGGCGTAGGAGATGATCTCGCGTGTCAGGTCGAGCGCCGGCAGGGTCACCGTCTCACCACCGAGCTGCTGGGCGAGCCGCATGGTGCCGGCCAGCCGGTCCTTCTCCACCTCTGACAATTGTTGAGACCGCGGCGTATCGAGATGCAGCGCCGTCCATGGTGCGCGCAGACGATCTGCCTGCCGGCGGGCATAACGCACCAGCCCGGGACCGTTGCCGCCGTGATCGAGACAGACCAGCACCCTGTCTCCCGCAGCCCAAGGGCCGGAAATGGCGTGGGACTGCATGTGGTTGAGCAATTGCTCGTCCACCCGCTGCGCGGTGCGCCGCAGCGCCAGCTCGCGCAGCGCCGTCAGATTGCCGCGCGAAAAATAGTTCTCGATAGCGCGCCGCGCCGTGCGCGGCATATAGACCTTGCCATCCTGCAGGCGCTTTATCAGATCGTCGGGGGTGATATCGATGATTTCGACATCGTCGGCCCGGTCGATAATGCTGTCCGGCACCGTTTCGCGCACACGGATACGGGTGATCTGCGCCACCACATCGTTCAGACTTTCGACATGCTGGATGTTGAGGGTCGTATAGACATCGATGCCCTGCGCCAGAATTTCCTGAACATCCATATAACGCTTGGGGTGGCGGCTGCCGGCGGCATTGGTGTGGGCCAACTCATCAACAAGGACCAGAGCCGGGCGACGGGCGAGAATGGCATCGAGATCCATCTCGTCCAGCACCTGGCCACGATAGTCGATATTCCGGCGCGTAATGATCTCGAAACCGTGCACCAGCGTTTCGGTTTCCTTGCGACCATGCGTTTCCACAACACCGATGACGGTGTCGACACCCTCCGCCAGCTTCGCCCGCCCCGACATCAGCATTTCATAGGTCTTGCCGACACCGGGTGCCGCGCCCAGAAAAATTTTCAGCCGGCCCCGCGCCTCGCGCCGGGCGTTTTCCAAGAGCGCATCGGGCGATGGTCGGCTCGGCATATCGCGATTGTCGTCAGGCATGAAACCGATCACCAATAATCGAGGCTATGGCGATTCCCCAGAAGCGCCATAGCCATTTCAGTTTATGAGCCGGCTGCGTCAAGGGCCATGTTGAGTGCCAGCACGTTTACGACAGGCTCACCCATGAAGCCGAGTTCCGGTCCCTCGACATGGCGCTCGACGATGGCGCGCAGCGCCGCTTCGTCCATGCCCCTTGCCTTGGCGACGCGCGGAACCTGAAAATAGGCGGCATCAGGCGAGACGTGCGGGTCGAGCCCGCTGCCCGATGCCGTCACCAGATCGGCTGGAACCTCCGCTGCGGGATTTTCGGCTTTTGCCGCACCGTAATCCTGCTTTACCCGGTCAATCAGTTTGGCGCTTGTCGGCCCGAGGTTGGAGCCAGAAGACGAAGCGGCATTGTAGCCATCGCCAGCAGCGGAAGGTCTGCCGTGGAAATATTTCTCGCCGGTGAAGGCCTGCCCGATCAATTGAGAGCCGACCACCGTGCCATTCTTCTCAATCAGGCTACCATTTGCCTGGACGGGGAAAATCGCCTGCGCGAGACCTGTCATTCCCAAGGGATAAGCAAGGCCGGTGATGGCGGTGGTGGCGAGGATCAGCACCAGTGCGGGACGTAACTGTTTCAACATTTCAATACTCCTCAGGCGAGACCGAGCGCCGTGATGGCAAGGTCGATGGCCTTGATGCCGATGAAGGGCACGATGATGCCGCCCAGACCATAGATGACGAGATTGCGCGACAAGAGCGCGCCGGCGCCGATCGGGCGGTATTTGACACCCTTCAGCGAGAGCGGGATGAGTGCGATGATGATGAGCGCATTGAAGATGATGGCGGAGAGGATCGCGCTCTGCGGCGTCGAAAGCCCCATGATATTCAGCACGCCAAGCTGCGGATAAAAGGCCAGGAACATCGCCGGGATGATGGCGAAATATTTCGCGATGTCGTTGGCGATGGAGAATGTGGTCAGCGCGCCGCGCGTCATCAGCAATTGCTTGCCGATTTCAACGATCTCGATGAGCTTGGTCGGATCACTGTCGAGATCGACCATATTGCCCGCCTCGCGTGCCGCCACCGTACCCGTGTTCATGGCAACGCCGACATCGGCCTGCGCCAGCGCCGGGGCGTCGTTGGTGCCATCACCGCACATGGCGACAAGCTTGCCCTTGGCCTGTTCCTCGCGGATAAGCTCCAGCTTGTTTTCCGGTGTCGCCTGGGCGAGGAAATCATCGACCCCGGCTTCTGCCGCAATCGCAGCAGCCGTCATCGGGTTGTCACCCGTGATCATCACCGTGCGGATACCCATACGGCGAAGCTCGGCGAAACGCTCGCGAATGCCGCCCTTCACGATATCCTTCAGCTGCACGACACCCAGCAGCTTTCCGTCCCGCACAACGGCGAGCGGCGTGCCGCCAGTCTTGGCGATCTCTTCCGCAATGGTGCGGATGTCCCGCGTGGCATCCGTTTCGGTTTTGACGGCAAGCGCCACATTGCCCTGTTGCGAAGCGCCGCCATTAACATAGTCGAGAACGGCGTCGACTGCGCCCTTGCGAATGGAGGAGCCCTCGAAATCGACACCACTCATGCGGGTCTGGGCGGTGAAGGGTACGAAATTCGCATGCAGCTTCTGCATGTCGCGGGCGCGTATACCGTATTTTTCCTTGGCCAGAACCACGATGGACCGGCCTTCCGGCGTTTCGTCGGCAAGGGATGCAAGCTGGGCCGCATCGGCCAGTTCCTGCTCGGAAACACCGGCGACGGGACGAAACTCGGTCGCCTGCCGGTTACCGAGGGTGATGGTGCCGGTCTTGTCGAGCAGCAGCGTATCCACATCGCCGGCCGCCTCGACAGCACGGCCCGACATGGCCAACACGTTGAAACGAACCAGCCTGTCCATGCCGGCAATGCCGATGGCGGACAAAAGAGCACCGATGGTCGTGGGGATGAGCGTTACGAACAACGCCACCAGCACGATGATCGGGATGGAACCGCCGGCATAGGCCGCAAAGCTTGGAATGGTCGCGGTGGCCAAAACGAAAATCAGCGTCATGCCGGCGAGCAAAATGTTGAGTGCGATCTCGTTCGGCGTCTTCTGGCGCTCAGCACCTTCGACGAGCGAAATCATCCGGTCAAGGAAGGTGGAGCCGGCAGCGGCGGTGATGCGAACCCTGATCCAGTCCGACAGCACCTGCGTGCCGCCTGTCACGGCCGAGCGATCACCGCCGGATTCACGGATGACGGGGGCGGATTCGCCCGTTATCGCCGCTTCGTTGACGGAGGCGACACCTTCGATGACCTCACCGTCTGAGGGAATGATATCGCCCGCCTCGACGAGAACGACATCGTTCACCTTCAGGCTGGTGCCCGCTACCATCTTATACTGGCTGCGGTCATCGCCGCTCAGCAGTTTCGCCTGGGTTTCGGTGCGGGTCCTGCGCAGCGAATCCGCCTGCGCCTTGCCACGCCCTTCGGCAACCGCCTCGGCGAAATTGGCAAACAGCACGGTGAACCAGAGCCAGAGGTTGATCTGGAAGGAGAAGCCGAGATTGGCGCTGCCGATGATGAGGTCGCGAATGAACAGAACGGTGGTCAGCACCGATACAGTCGCCACCACGAACATGACGGGGTTGCGCGCAAGCGTGCGCGGATTGAGCTTTTTGAATGCGGCGGCGACCGCCGGTACGAGAATGCGAGAATCGATGATGCTCGCTTGTTTGGACTGGCTCATGAAGAGGCTCCAGCGTTTGAAACAGGGCGACCGATGAAGGTCGATCAGCCCGTGAGAACTTCGAGAGCGACGACGGCAGCGAACAGGGCCGCCATCATCGCAAGAATGAGATTGGAAGCGCACCAGCCGCCGGGGCCGGCGCTCCTGTTGACAGGAGCACCGGTGCGGACACGAGGTTTGCGTCCATGTCGGGAGGTGTCATTGGTCATGGCGCACCTCAAAAGACCTGACCTGCGGCCATCACCAGATGTTCCACGACCGGACCGAGCGCCAGGGCCGGCAGGAAGGTGAGGCCGCCGACGATCAGGATCGTGCCGACAAGCAGGCCGACGAAGAGCGGACCATCCGTGGGGAAGGTGCCGGCCGAAGCCGGAACGGTCTTCTTGGTGATCAGCGAACCGGCAATTGCCAGCGCGGGAATGATCACCAGAAAACGGCCCATCAGCATGCCAAGGCCAAGCGTGATGTTGTACCAGGTCGTATTGCCGGTGAGGCCGCCGAAGGCAGAGCCGTTATTGGCGGCCGCCGACGTATAGGCATAGAGGATCTCGGAAAACCCGTGCGGTCCCGCAGTACCGATCGAGGCGACCGCTGAGGGCAGGATCGTGGCAGTGGCGGTGAAAACCAGCATGGCAAGCGGCAGGCAGAGAATGGCCAGAACCGCCATCTTCATTTCCTTGGCCTCGATCTTTTTGCCGAGATATTCCGGCGTGCGCCCAACCATCAGCCCCGCCACGAAGATGGCGATGATGATGAACAGGAGAATGCCGTAGAAACCCGCGCCGACGCCGCCGACGATGACCTCACCCAACTGCATGTTGATGAGCGGGATAAGACCGCCAAGCGCCGTGAAGCTGCCATGCATCGCGTTGACCGCGCCGCAGGATGCAGCGGTGGTGATGACCGCAAAGAGAGACGAAAGCGCCACGCCAAAACGGGCCTCCTTGCCTTCCATATTGCCGCCGGCAAGACCGAAGCTGTGCATCAACGGATTTCCGGCCGCTTCCGCCCAATAGGTAACCGCAACACCAGCGATGAACAGAACACCCATGGCGGCGAGGATCGCCCAGCCCTGACGGGTGTTGCCCACCATGCGACCAAACACGTTGGTGAAGGCCGCGCCGATTGCGAAGATCGACACCATCTGGATCATGTTGGAAATGGCATCGGGATTTTCGAAAGGATGCGCGGAATTGGCGTTGAAGAAACCGCCGCCATTGGTGCCGAGCATCTTGATCGCCAGCTGCGACGCCACGGGGCCGACGGCAATCATTTGCTGCGCGCCTTCCAGCGTCTGCGCATTCACATAGGCGCCGAGCGTCTGTGGCACGCCGAGCCAGACATAAACGAGGGTCAGCACGATGCAGAGGGGTAAAAGCACGTAGAGGGTCGAGCGGACCATATCCACCCAGAAATTGCCGATCGCCTTGCCGGAAGCGCGGGAAAACGCGCGGATCAGGCCCATGGCGATTGCCATGCCTGTTGCGGCGGAAACGAAGTTCTGCACGGTGAGGCCAGCCATCTGGGTCAGATAGGACAGGGTGCTTTCGCCGCCATAATTCTGCCAGTTGGTGTTGGTGACGAAGCTGACTGCCGTATTGAAGGACAATTCCGGCCCTACGGCCGCCATTCCCTGCGGATTATAGGGCAGCACCGCTTGAAAGCGCATCAGGGCATAAAGCAGGGCAAAACCGAGGAGGTTGAAGAGAAGCATGGAAAACGCATAGGTCGTCCAGTGCTGTTCCTCGCGCTCGCTCGTTCCGGCAAGCGCATAGAGGCCGCGCTCGACGGGTGCGAGCACCGGCGACAGCAGGGTACGTTCGCCATTAAAGACACGCGCCATATAGAAGCCGAGCGGCTTCACCAGCACAACAACGATCCCGCAAAAAAGCAGGATCTGAAACCATCCATTAAGTGTCATGGTATTGAACTTTCAATAGCCGCCGCTTCCCGATCAGAAGCGTTCGGGGCGAATGAGAGCATAGGTGAGATAGGCGGCGATAAAGACGGTGACGGCACCGCTCAAGACATAGTCGAAGATCATCGCAGCCTCCGCCTAAAGCCGGTCGCAGGCGCGCGTATAGGCAAAGCAGAGTGCGAAAAACACCGTGGCCGCGCCGATCAGAATAACATCCATCATCGATGGGGACTCCCTTTTAAATCGAGGAGCCGGACAGGAAGAAAAGCGCCGTCATGTGGGACGTCGCTTCTCATTCTTTCTGGCTTGAGAAGGGAACACCATCCCTTCCCGCACAGAAGAATGCACCCGAACCGCATAAAGGTTCGAGACGGCGGGGGATGGAATAAAATAGGAATCCTATAGGAATTTTGATGCCCGCAAAGGCGGGCATCTCAGCCGCTTCTTAGTGAGAAAGCGGCTCGCCGAAGGCGGAAACAATGGTTGCCGCCGGGCTTTTGCAAGCCAGCAGCGCCGCCAGCAGAATGCGGGCTTGCCCCGGCCGAAGGGTGGAGGAATGCACGGCGCCCGCCGCAACGAGGTCATGCCCGCCGCCGCCGCCGCCATAACTCGCCACCAACAGCCCTTCCGGCACACGGCTGGAAACGACGACGGGAACACCGCGCTCAGTACAACGCTTCACGGCAACGGCAATGCCCGGATTGGCGTTGCCGGAACCAAGTGCCGCAAGCACGATCCCATCAGCACCGGCCTTTAGACTGGCCTCGATATGGGCGGCATCGCAACCGGGATAAATGGCAACGATATCGACCCGCAGATCGGCGACGGGAGCGGCAAGGTCCATCGCTGCGGCATGCGCCGCCGGTCGCGCGGAGCGAAAGGCATCCGCGGCATCCGCACTCCGCTTGTAAAGCCCCCAGGCCGGCAGGCATCTGCCGCCGAAGGACAGGAGTACGCCACGCTCGGCATTCGCCTGATCGAGTGCGGTTTCAATCGCCCGAGCCAGATTGGCCGGCCCATCCGTATTTGGATGGTCCGCGGTGAACTGCGCGCCGGTGAAGACAACCGGTTTGGTGATGGCGTGCTGCAAATGCACGAGCAGTAAGGATTCTTCCATCGCGTCGGTGCCGTGCAGAATAACGACGCCTGCCACGGCGGGGTCATTGAGCTCCACGCCAACGGCGTCACTGATGCGCTGCATGTCGGCCAATGTCAGACTGGAAGAGTCCTTCGCCATCAGATCGATCGGCTTCAGCCGGGCGGTGATCTGCGGAACCAGCGCAAGCAGGTCCTCGCCCGAAAGGCTGGGCGTGCTGGCACCATCGGCGCCACGCCTGCTGGCGATGGTGCCACCGGTGGCGATGACCGCCACCAGCGGTATTGCGCCCTGCCCGCTCAATGCGATGCTCCCGCACCTGCGCGCTCGGCGGCCAGACGGTGGATACGATCGCGCAGCAGATACCAGCCGATGACCAGCGCCGGGATGATGACCAGCAGCGAGGCGATGGTCCACGAGCCGATGGGATAATCGAAGGCCATCAGTACCAGCACGCCGAAGAGGAAGATAAGTGTGAGGATGCCGGTATAAGGCGCACCGAACATGCGGAAATCCGGGCGCACCAGCTCGCCGCGCCGGGAAAGCTGCCAGAGCTTCAACTGGCAGAGAACGATAACCGCCCATGCGCAGATGATGCCAAGCGCCGAGAGGTTGAGTGCGATCTCGAAGGCAGCGGCGGGAACGACGGCATTCAGCGCCACACCGAGAACGGTGACGACGGCGGTCACGGCGATGCCGCCATAGGGCACGCCGGCCTTGTTCATCTTCGCAAGCGCTGCCGGCGCCGAGCCGGAAACCGCCATGGAGTGCAGAATACGGCCGGTGGAATAAAGGCCGGCATTAAGCGATGACAGCACGGCGGTCAGAACCACGAGGTTCATGATCACGTCAGCGCCCTGCACGCCGATGGAGCCAAAGAAGGTGACGAAGGGGCTCTCGCCGGCCTTGTAGGCGGTATAGGGCAGAAGCAGCGTGAACAGCAGCACCGAGCCGACATAAAACACGACGAGGCGCAGAACCACGGCGCGGATGGCGCGGGGCATGACCTTGCGCGGGTCTTCGGTTTCGCCTGCCGCCGTGCCGATCAGTTCGATGGAGGCATAAGCGAAGACGACGCCCTGTATGATGACGAAGGCTGGCAAAATGCCGTTCGGGAAGAAACCGCCATTATCGGTAATGATGCTGAAACCGGTAACGTGGCCTTCAATGGGGGTGCCGAAAATGACGAAATAGACGCCGACGACCAGAAAAATGGCGAGCGCCAGTACCTTGATGAGGCTGAACCAGAATTCAAGCTCACCGAAGACCTTCACGGACAGCATGTTCATCGCCAGCACGACCAGAAGTGCCGTCATCGCAAAGACCCATTGGTCGATACCAGCGAGCCACGGAACATATTGCTTGAAGAAATTCATGTAGAGGGCAACGGCGGTCACATCCGCCACCGAGGTCATGGCCCAGTTCAGCCAATACATCCAGCCGGCGGCGAAGGCCATTTTCTCGCCGTAGAATTCGCGGGCATAGGACACGAAGGAACCGGAGCTCGGACGATGCATGATCAGCTCGCCGAGCGCGCGCAGCACCAGAAACGCGAAGAAACCGCAGAGCGCATAAACGAACACCAGCGCCGGGCCTGCCTGCGCCAAACGCCCGCCCGCACCGAGGAAAAGCCCGGTGCCGATGGCGCCGCCAATGGCGATCATCTGGATCTGACGCGGCTTTAGGGCCTTGTGGTAACCGAGATCTTCTTCGACGAAGACCTCACGGTCGGCAGACGCCGTTTTCCCAGAATGCATGGATATTTATCCTCCCGATAAAGTGCTTGCAGTCGGCGATAAGCCGGAAATGAAAATGAAACTGGCACAGTCCGCGCTGGAATATGGCCAGCATGCATGCTCATGCACGCTGTAAAGCTGCATGACAGATTTTCGCCCCTCATAATGGCAGATAATGCCGTTCGTCAAGCGTATTCGATATGATTGACCTTCTCCTCCCCCCGAATTAAGGTCGAAAAATCTGTAAGACAGCTTTACAGATATAGCAACGCTTAAAAGCCAGTGGAGGAAAAAGTGAGCGTGACGCGCAAGGAGCATGATTTGCTCGGGACGAAGGAAATTCCGGCGGATGTCTATTGGGGCGTGCACACGGCGCGCGCCGTGGAAAACTTCAAGATCACCGGGGTGACCATCGGCCACAACCCCTATCTCGTCAGGGGACTGGCCTATGTGAAGGAGGCGGCGGCACGCGCAAATCACGAGCTCGGCCTTCTCGACACCGAACGCATGGAAGCCATCGCCGAGGCCTGCCGCGAAATCCGCGCCGGCGCGCTGCATGAGCAGTTCGTGGTGGATGAAATCCAGGGCGGCGCCGGCACCTCCACCAACATGAACGCCAATGAGGTGATCGCCAACCGTGCGCTCGAACTGCTCGGCCACGGAAAAGGCGACTATGCCCGCCTTCACCCGAATGATCATGTCAATCTCAGCCAGTCGACCAACGACGCCTATCCGACCGCGATCAATGTCGGGCTGATCGAGGCGATCGACGATCTGGCGACTTCCATGGGCGTGCTGAAGGATGCCTTCGACCGCAAGGCGCAGGAATTTGCCGGCTTCATCAAGATCGGCCGCACGCAATTGCAGGACGCCGTACCGATGACGCTCGGCCAGGAATTCCGCACTTTCGTGGTGATGCTGGGAGAAGATCAGGCGCGCCTCATCGAATCCGCAGCACTTCTGCACGAGATCAACCTCGGCGCCACCGCCATCGGTACCGGGCTGAATGCGCCGCGTGGTTATGCCGAGCTTGCCTGCCAGCATCTGGCGGAACTGACCGGACGACCGCTGGTGACGGCGGCAGACCTCATCGAGGCCACACAGGACCCCGGCGCCTTCGTGCATCTCTCCGGCGTGCTGAAACGCGTTGCCGTGAAGCTGTCGAAAACCTGCAACGACCTTCGCCTGCTCTCTTCCGGCCCGCGCGCCGGGATTGGCGAAATCACCCTGCCATCGGTTCAGGCGGGTTCCAGCATCATGCCGGGCAAGATCAATCCGGTCATTCCCGAAGTGGTCAACCAGGTGGCCTATGCGGTGATCGGCAATGACATCACCATCACCATGGCGGCCGAAGCCGGGCAGCTGCAGCTAAACGCTTTCGAGCCAATCATCGTGCGAGCCTTGTCGCAGAGCATCAGCCAGCTAAGCGCGGCCTGCCGCACGCTGGCGGAACGCTGCGTCGACGGCATTGTCGCCAATCCGGCGATCATGGCGCAGCGTGTGGAAGAATCCATCGGTCTCGCCACCGCGCTCAACCCGCTGATTGGTTATTATGCGGCAACCGAAGTGGCCAAGGAGGCGCTTGCCAGCGGCCGCACCGTGCCGCAGGTGGTTCTGGAACGAGGTTATCTCACCGATGCGCAATTGCAGCAGGCGCTGAGCCCGCGGCACCTTGCAAACCTGCCCGCCGTCACGGCTGGCGAAGCCGATCTTCGCCAATAATCGTGGTCACCACCTGTTTCACCTGCCCAAGGTGAAGCTCCATCGCCTCCCGCGCCTCGGGCGCTGAACCCCGCCGGATCGCCTCGACGATCCGGCGGTGCTCGTAATTCGAAGCAACGCGGCGACCGGCCATCAGGTTCACCATCTCGGATTGCTGGGATACGGCCTCGCGGGCATCCGCTACCACCTTGGCGAACAGTCCGTTGGCCGAAGCTTCCGCAATAGCGCAATGGAATTGCCCATCCAGCAGCACCCAGGGATGCGGCCTTTCCTCGGATTCCATCCGATCGCAAAGGTCCAGCAAGACCTCCAGCTGCGCCTCGGTGCGCCTCAACGCCGCCCAACCGGCCGCAGGAACCTCGATGAAGGGGCGCGCCTCGATCAGGTCGCGGGCAGAATATGTCCCGTAATTCAATTCGGAAGGTGGCGTCGGCGTCATCACATAGGTGCCGCTTCCGGTGCGGGTCTGCGTCAGCCCCAAAGTCTGGAGCGAGCGCAAAGCCTCGCGAATGATCGGCCGGCTGACACCATATCGTGCGGCAAGATCCGCCTCGGAAGGCAGCCGGGTGCCAACCGCAAGCTGACCCGAGGTGATGGCGGAACGGATATCATCGAACACCGCTTCTGCAGCATTCTTGCGATTGATCGGCTGCGCATCCGCAAGCCAATCCGACAACCCGCCCATCTTCAAACCCTCCGCACTCTCAATATGTTCGCAATATCAACGCAAAACCAGAATCGTCCAAACGCAAAAAGGACGGCCGCCGCTCTCGCGGCCAAGCCGACCTTCCTAACATTATCCTGCCCGCCGGAACAACGACGGCGGATATTTTTGTTGGAGTGAGGGTGCGGCCCCACCGCACCCTCTCTCCGCGCCCGATATTACGCCTTGATTTCAGCTGCCTCCGGTTTGTCCTCCTCACGCGGAATGCGGAACCACGCGACATAGAGCGCCGGCAGGAAAAGCAGGGTAAGCGCCGTACCCACCACAATGCCGCCCATCATCGCATAGGCCATCGGCCCCCAGAAGATTTCCCGCGATATGGGGATGAGGGCAAGCGTGGCCGCCGCCGCCGTCAGCATGATCGGCCGCATGCGGTGCTCGGTCGCCTCGATGACGGCGCGCCATGCCGAGACCCCTTCGCTTCTCAGATGCTCGATCTGCACGACGAGGATGACCGAGTTGCGGATCAGGATGCCGATCAGCGCCAGCACGCCGAGAATGGCGACGAAACCCATCGGTGCATTGGAGAAGAGCAGCGCCACCACGACGCCGATCAGGGCAGTCGGCGCCACGGCAAAGACCAGGAACAGCCGGCTGAAGCTCTGCAACTGGATCATCAGGATGGTCGCCATTGCAAACAGCATCATGGGCACGACAGCGACGATCGGCGCTTGCGAATCCGCACTGGATTCCACCGAACCGCCCGTCTCCAGCGTGTAGCCGACGGGAAGCGTTTTCTGGAACGCCTCGATCTTCGGTTTCAGCTGCTCCACGATCGTCGCCGGCTGCGTTGGACCGATAATGGCAGCCTTGACGGTGACCGTCGGGATCCGGTCGCGACGCCAGATGGTCGGCTGCTCCAGCTCATAACGGAAATTGGCGATTGCCGAGAGCGGCACGGCCTTGCCGTTGGTTGCCGGCAATTGCAGGTTTTGCAAGGTCTCGATAGAGCCGCGCTCCGAAAGCTGCGCCCGCGCCACCACGTTGACGAGGTAGATATCGTCCCTCACCTGCGTGACGGTGGAGCCTTCGACAATGCTGTTCATGGCATTGGCGATGTCTTCCGACGAGACGCCGAGCTGGCGGGCCTTGTCCTGCAGAACATCCACTTTCACCACGCGCGTCGGCTCGTTCCAGTCCATCACCATGTTGGACAGCAGCCGGTGTTCGCCGACGATGCCCGACAATTGCTGCCCAAGCTCACGGACCTTCTGGATATCAGGACCGCTCAGGCGATATTGCACCGGCTTTCCGACCGGCGGACCGATATCGAGCAGTTTCACGAAGGCGTCGGTGCCGATAAAAGTCTTGTTCAGATAGTCCTGCAGCTCGGCGCGCACCTTGTCACGCACATCCAGCCCCTTGGTGACGATGACCGTCTGGCCGAAGGTGACATCAGGCGTCTGCACGTCGAAGGACAGGATGAAACGCGGCGCGCCTTCGCCGACATAGGTTGTCCAATGGTCGATATCCGGATTCTTGGCCAGCATGTCCTGCTCAAACTGCGCCATCTGCCGGTTGGTTTCGGCAATCGAACTGTTCTGCGGCAGATTCCAGTCAACGATTAGCTCCACGCGGTCGGATGACGGGAAGAACTGCTGCTGCACAAGGCCCATGCCGCCGACGGAAAGGCCGAACAGCGCGATGGTGAGGATAATCGTCACCCAGCGCCAGCGCAGCGCCCGGCCGAGAAGCCAGGAAAAGGCAGAGGCAAAGCGGCCCTTTTTCTCATGGTGCGATTTCATCGTCTTCGGCAGGATCGTCACGCCGAGCAGCGGCGTAAACAGAACCGCGACGATCCATGACACGATCAGCGAAACGGCGATCACCACAAAAAGCGTGAAGGTGAATTCACCCGCCGCACTGTTGTTGAGGCCGACCGGAATGAAGCCGGCAACGGTGACCAGCGTACCGGTCAACATCGGGAAAGCGGTGGAGGTGTAAACATAGGTCGCCGCTTTCCTGAGATCGTCACCAACCTCAAGCCGCGCGACCATCATCTCGACGGCGATCATCGCATCGTCGACGAGAAGCCCGAGCGCGATGATGAGGGCGCCCAGAGAGATGCGTTGCAGCGAGATGCCGGTATATTCCATGTAGACGAAGGTGATCGCCAGCACGAGCGGAATGGAAACGGCAACCACCATGCCGGCCCTGAGACCAAGGCTGATGAAGCTGATGACGAGAACGATGGCGATGGCCTCGAACAGCGCCGAGGTGAAGCCCGAGACCGCCTCATCGACCACGGCCGGCTGATCGGACACACGATGCACATCGACACCAACAGGCAGATCCGCCACCACCCGCTTCATCTGCGCATCCAGCGCCTCGCCGAAATGCAGCAGGTTCGCGCCAGTTTTCATGCCGATAGCAAGGCCGATGGCCGGCTGACCGTTAAAGCGGAACAGCGAGGACGGCGGATCAACATAACCGCGCCGGATCGTCGCCACTTCCGTCAGCGGGAAGAACCGGTTGTTGACCCGCAGATTGATGGACCGCAGGCTGTCTTCCGAGGTGAACTGGCCGCTGACGCGCAGCGCCACGCGTTCAGGTCCGGCATTCACGAAGCCGGATTGCGTGACGGCGTTTTGCGATTGCAGGGTCTTGATGATCGACTGCTGGTCGATGCCGAGCGCCGCGATCTGCCGTGTGGAGAACTCCAGATAGATCGTCTCGTCCTGCGCGCCGATGACATCGACCTTGCCGATATTGTCGACGGTCAGCACCTTCGCACGCGCATCTTCCACCAGATCGCGCAATTGCCGCTGGCTGAGACCGTCGCTGGTGAAGGCGTAGATATTGCCATAGACATCGCCAAAGCGGTCGTTGAAGAAGGGACCGACGACGCCCGAGGGGAAATCGCCCTTGATGTCGCCGATCATGTTGCGCACCCGCACCCAGGTCGGCTCGACGTTGCGCGCCTTGGTTTCCGGCACCAGTTCCACAAAGATCGTCGTGCGACCGGCCACCGTCTGGCTGCGCAGATGATCGAGATTGTCGAGTTCCTCGAGCTTCTTCTCGATCCTGTCGGTCACCTGCCGGGCCACTTCTTCTGCGGAAGCGCCGGGCCATTGCGCACTGATCACCATGGTCTTGATGGTGAAGTTCGGATCTTCCTCGCGACCGAGGTTGAGATAGGAGAAAACGCCGGCAAGAACGAAAACCAGCATGAAGTACCAGACGAGCGAACGGTGTTCGAGCGCCCAGTCGGAGAGATTGAATTTCTTCACTGACGGACCTCCTGATCGATCCTGATGGCCTGTCCATCCCTAAGCTTGTGAACGCCGGCGCTGGCAACACGCTCGCCGGGCTTGACGCCGCCGGTGATGCGCACGATGCCGCCTTCGACAGGCTCGCCCTCAATCGTGACCGGGCGGAGTGTTACCGTTGCCGTATCGGCATTGACGATCCAGACACCCCATCCATTGTCGGTCTTCAGCAGAGCCGATGATGGAAGCATGATCTGCGGTTCGGAGGCGGCAAGCACCGAGGCAGTAACGACGGAACCGAGCCGGAATGCCGGCGGTGCATCCTGAAGGCTGATTTTCGTGCGGCGCGTGCGCGTCGCCGTTTCGGCTTCCGGAGCAATCTCGCGCACCACGCCGGTGGTGCGGATTTTCGGGTCGAGCTGCAGGGCGATCTCGAAGGTCGAGCCGATTTCCAGCCGCTGAGCCGCAAATTGCGGAACGTCGACCACCACATCACGCACTTCCGGGCGGGCGATGGTTACAACCGTCTGGCCGGCAGAAACGACCTGACCGATTTCGCCTGAGGTTGCTGTCACCACACCGTCAAATTCCGCATGCAGCTGCGCATAACCCAGCTGCTCCTCGGCCTTGTCCAGATTTGCACGGGCCTTGGCAACAGAGGCATTGGCGGTGCGCGTGGCCTGCTCGGCCTCCTCAAGCGCCGCTTCCGTGCCGCTTCGAGCCTCGGCCAGTACACGCTGGCGCTGTTCGGTCGTCACTGCGTTGGCGAGTTGCGCTTCGGCATTGGAAAGATCGGACTGTGCACTTTTCACCGAAAGTTCGAGCGCCAGCGGATCGATCGACGCCACCACATCGCCTTTCTTGACCAGGTCGGCCACATCGACATTGCGGGCTATGATCCGACCAAGAACGCGAAAACCGAGATCGGTCTGAATCCGCGATTCCACCGTACCGGTCAGCCGCAGTGCATCCGCCGCCTTCTCCTCCACAACAACGGACAGAACAGGGCGCGGCGCCTCGGCGGCTGCTTCCTGCTTCTCCTCACAGGAGGAAACCGCAATCGCGACAGCCACCAACAACAAGCTTCTGTATATACTGGACATTATTGTGCCTGCCCCTTTTCATAGGCGACCTTTTCGCCGGCGCGGAGAAATTTGGTCCCGACGGTCACGACGAGATCGCCGGGGTTAAGCCCCTGCGCAATGACGAATTGACCGGTCTCGTAATCGGCGACCTCTACGCGCCGCATGGCGATTTCCGAGGATTGCGGATCGACCACCCAGACGGCGGGGAAGCCGTCCTGCGACGTCATCGCCGACCACGGAAGCTCAATCGCATCGACCTGTTTGAAGCGGAAATGGCCGGATACCGGCGCGCCGAGCGGCATGGTCATATCGCCGTTCAGGCCGACCTTGACCCTGATCGTTCCATTATCGGGGTCTATCGTCGGAGAAATCTCCCGCACCGGCGCCGCAACGCTGCGGGTGGGGTCCGACAGGAGGCTGACATTGACGAGATTGTCGATATCGCGCTCAAGGAAGAGAGATTCATAAACATCAAAAACCGCGTCACGCGGGCCGTCATGCGCCAGCGTGAAGACGAGCTGGGCGGCCTGGGCCACCTGGCCGACCTCCACGTTGCGGGCCGTGATCACCCCGTCTGCATCGGCCCTGAGCTCGGTATAGGAGAGCGCATCGCGCGCCGTGTCGAGCTGCGCCTGCGCCGATCTCACTGCCCCTTGCGTGGTCAGCAGGGTTTCCTGCGCCTTATCGACGGCCGAACGTGAGGTCACCTGCGTCTTGAAGAGGCTTTGCTGACGGTCGAATGTCAATTGCGCCTGCGTCTGCTGCGCTTCGGCAGATTGCAGGTTCGCCAGAGCGACATCGATATCGGCCTTTTGCTCTTCGGGGTCGATGCGGGCGAGCAATTGCCCGGTCGTTACCCGCGCACCCACATCCACCAGCCGCTCGGTAATCTTGCCGCTGACCCGGAAGGACAGGTCCGTCTGGACACGAGCCCTCACTTCACCGGTGATGACGCTGCCGCGATCGACCGGCTTTTTTGTCGCTGTAACCACATCGACGGTGCGCAGCGGCTTTTCCGTGGGAGGCTCTTCATTGCTGCAGGACGACAGGGCGAAAACTCCGCCAACCATCGCCGCTATAAGAATGGTTTTCATGGTGACCTCTTGATCTTCGCCCCATCCTATAATATTTGACTGACTGAATAGTCAATGAAATTCTTGCATCGCCGATCGAAGAACCTTTTGGACACCGGATCGAGCGTCCCGAATGATCATTGCAAGAGTTTTCCCGCCACGCGCTTTCACGCGCATGCGGGATGCTTTGGCATATTGAACCACGCACCACCTCTTGCAAAAATCGATTCCGGTTTTTGCGCCGGTGCTATAGCAAGCGACCTGTCATTCCGCCGATCACGACGGACAAAATGGCACGCGCCCAAATACGTAGGGATCCGGGGTATGGCAAAAGCAAAGCTGACACGTGCTGAACAGAAGATACAACGTCCGCTGCAAATTCTCGACGCCGCATTTGAGGAATTTACCAAAAGGGGATTTACGGCGACGCGGGTTGAAGACATTGCCGAGCGGGTGGGAGTGACGAAAGGCACGGTCTACGTCTATTTCGAAACCAAGGAAGCGCTGTTCGAGGCAATGATCAGACATGCCTCTGCCCCTTTTCAGGAGACCTTCAAGGCCTATGCGCGCACGTCCGAAGACCCCGTCGAAGAGCTTCGCCTGTTGCTCGAGTTCCTGTTCGACGCGCTTGTCGACAACAGGATGATGCGGGAGCTGTTCCGCCTCATAGTCGCGGAAGGCGCAAAATTCCCCGATCTCATAGACCAGCACCATGATGTGTTGATGGCACCGGTATTCGCGCGCATCGATGCAATTCTCGAAGAGGGCGTGGCGAAAAAGAGGTTCAGGGCCAACCCGCCGGAACTCGCCAAGGTCGTGATGTCACCAATGGTCGGAACATTGGTGTTCAGGCTGATTTTTGACGACCGGCGTAGTCTGGACAGGAAGGCGGTTCTCAAGATTCATCTGGAATTGATTATGCGCGGGTTGCTGGCTTAACTGCCTTCAGCCGACGCGGCCAATGCCCCGCCGGCTCGCTTGGTCTGACGACGAGCACCTAAGCCGTACGTGCGCCGGTGAAATTGTCCGAGGCTGCAAATTCGGGTAGCTGGAGGTTGCCGCGGAAGTCGTCGCTTATATAATCAGTGTCGATGATTGCACGGCGGCGCAGTTCCGGCAGAAGTCCGTTGACCAGAAGGTCCTCCTGCTCGGGATTGCCAAACCCGTGAAGAGAAAGAACGTCGAGAATTCCCGCGCGATATCGCTCCTCGATGGCATCCACAAGTTTCTCGGGCGTACCCGCCACGGACCAATGCCCCGTTTCCTGGGCCTGGATAATCAATTCGCGCAATGACAGCCCCTGCTTGACGTAGCGGCGGAAAACTTCCACCCGACCGCGTCTGCGGTTGATGCTTGTCACGTCCGGCAGCAAGGTATCGGGTAGGGACTGGTCAAGCGGCAAGCCGGAAAGGTCGAGATCGCCGCCCAGCATATCCGCCAGTTTCAGTCGCCCCTGCTCGTAGTCGATGCGCTCATGCTTTTCCTTCAATCGACGTGCGACATCCGCATCGGACTCGCCAATGACCGCGTGGAAGGAATTCATGATCAGGGGCAGGCCGCCGGCACGGCCGAAAGCTATTGCCCGCCGCCGCAATTCGGTCGCGAATGCGACGGCATCTTCGAAACGAGGCTGCGATGTGTAGACAACCTCGGCATAACGTGCGCCAACGGTAACACCCGCTTCCGACTGGCCGGCCTGGAACAGCACGGCCCTGCCCTGCGGCAGCGGCGGCACATTGAGCGGTCCCTGCACGCTGAAATACCGACCCTTATAGGCGATGGGGTGAAATTTGGCGGGATCCACTGCGATTGCGCCCGAGGATTTGCGCTGGGCCGCGTCCCGCTCGTTGGCATCATAAAGGGCGTTGACGACTTCGATGAACTCCGCTGCGCGCTCGTAACGCTCCTCCGGGCTTGGCAAGGCTTCGCCGAAATTTTCCTCGCCGACGGAAGATGTCACTGCATTCCAGCCCGCGCGGCCGCCGCTGAGGTGATCCAGCGTGCCGATCTGGCGCGCAAGATTGTAAGGGTGATGGAAGGTGGTGGAAATCGTCGCGATCAAACCGATCCGCGATGTCGCCTGGCTGAGCGCCGCCAGCGTCACGATCGGCTCCTGAATGCCTGCCGTACCAGCAAGACCGGCGGGATCGATATGAAGAAGATCGGCTGTAAACAGGCCGGTGATCTTTTCAGCTTCGGCCTTTTTCGCCAGTTCCACCGCGCGTTTGATGCCGGTTGTCGCAATGGGGTCGTTCGATGCGGCAACCACGCTGCTTGCACCGGTGAGTGTTTTCAGACGTCGGGGGCGAGTGAGCGCCATGATCGGTTCCTTTTCAATGCTGGTTCGTGTTTCTTGCCGGATGGCAGGCAAATGGCGGGCTCACGCAAGCACGGGAACCGCATCGATCAGTTTTCGCGTGTAGCCATGCCGGGGAGCGGAGAATACCTCTGCGACATCGCCGCTTTCGACGATGCGACCGTCTTTCATCACTAGCACCCGGTCGGTCAGGTGGCGCACGACACCGAGATCATGAGAGATGAACAGCAGCGAGGTGCCGGATGCCGCCTGGAGTTCCGCGAGAAGATCGAGAACCTGCGCCTGAACCGAAACATCCAATGCGCTCACCGGCTCGTCGGCGACCAGGAGGCGCGGGCGCGGGGCAAATGCTCTGGCGATGGCCACGCGCTGGCGCTGCCCGCCTGAAAGCTCGCGGGGATAACGGCTGAGGAAATCGCCGCCCAGCCGAACGGCTTCGAGGACTTCCAGCACGCGGTCACGACGCTCAGCACCGCGAAGCCCAGTGACATCGAGGCTTTCGCCAACAATCTTCTCAACCGTATAACGCGGATCGAAGGAGCTGAAGGCATCCTGGGCGATCAGCTGCATGGTGCCGCGGCGCGATCTGCGCAGGCTTTCCGCAACATTGTTCCATGGCTGGCCCTCGATCAAAACCGTGCCTTCCTCGGGTTCGACAAGCCCCAGAACCATTTTTGCGACGGTCGTCTTTCCGGAACCGGACTCGCCCACGATGCCAAGCGCCTCACCGGCGGAAAGCTCGAAGGAGACATCGTTGACGACAGGCGCGTTTTCCGGACCGCCGTAATGTTTGACGAGATTGTGGACTGAAAGAACATGCTTGCCCGGATGGACGGTCCTCAGCGGCAGCGGCTCGCGTTGCGAAACTGGTGCTCCCCCGCCGTCAACCGGCAGCGGCACCGCTGACGAAAGCCGATAACCCTTCGATCCGGCCGATGGCACGGCGTCGAGCAATTGGCGCGTATAGGCGCGTTTCGGCCGACGCAACAGCTCTTGCGTTGGCCCTTCCTCGACGATTCTGCCTTCGTTCATGACAAGAACGCGGTCGGCAAGACGCGAGACCACCGCCAGATCATGGCTGATCAACAGCAGCGTATGTCCAGCTTTTCGACGTTCGGCCAGCAGATCGAGAATCTGTTTCTGCACCGTCGCATCGAGTGCCGTGGTCGGTTCATCTGCGATCAACAGCGAGGGGTTGCGGGCGATTGCCGTCGCGATTAGGGCGCGCTGCCGCAGCCCACCGGAAAGCTGGTGCGGATATTGGCGCAGCCGGCGAACGGGATCGGGAATGCCGACAGACTTCAACAGCACATGGCTGTCGAAACCTTCCGGCGCACGGGCAAAGAGTTTCCGACGGCCGGCGGCATCGGAAAGCTGCTGCGAAATCCGGCGCAGCGGATCGAGCGAGACCAGCGCATCCTGCAGGACAAAGCCAATCTTCTCCCCGCGAAGACGTCGCCAGTCTGCTTCGCGCAGGCCCAGCACATTTTCTCCCGCTACCTCGAACCTGTCCGCTGTCACCCTGGCGGCATGACCGGCAAGCCCGATCAACGAACGGGCAGTGACCGATTTTCCTGACCCGGATTCCCCGACAAGCGCGACGGTTTCGCCGCGATAGATGGTCAGATCGATGCCGTGTACGACGGTGTTGTCACCGTTGCCGCGCGGAAAACCGATCTTCAGATTGCGCACATCGATAAGCGGCGTCATGCCCGTCTCCTGCCTTCGAATGCGAGCTGCCAGCGTTTTCCCAGAATGCTGATGGCAATGACGGTGAGGGTGATGGCGAGGCCCGGCCAGATGCCGATCCACCACGCCACCCGCAGATAATTGCGCGCTTCCGCCAGCATGGCACCCCATTCGGGGATTGGCGGTTGCGGCCCCATGCCGAGAAAGCTGAGGCCCGCTGCCTGAATGATGGTGGAGCCGAGGCCGATCGTCGCCAGAATGGGAACCTGTGCTATCGCATGCGGCAGCACATGCCGGGTGACCAGCGTAAAGCGGCCGAGACCGAAGGTTTTCGCCTGTTCCACATAACCGCTTCTGGCGATGACGAAGGTCTGGGCGCGCACCACGCGGGCAAAACGCGGCACGGAAGCGACACCGAGCGCGAAAATGAGATTGACCGTTCCCGGCCCGGTAAACGAGATCAGCACCAGCGCCAGAAGCAGATCCGGGAACGACGATACGACATCTAGAAACCGCGATATCAGTTCATCCACCGCGCCGCGTGCAAGACCGGCGACAAGGCCGAGAAGGGAACCGACCAGCGCGGCAATGACGATGGCGCTGACACCGATCAGGATCGAATAACGCGCGCCATAGACCACCCGCGAAAAGACATCACGGCCCAGATGGTCGGTTCCGAACCAATGTTCGGCAGATGGCGGCATCTGCGCTTGCAGGGGATCAGCCAGCAGGGGATTGGCGGCGGTGACAAATTGCGGCCAGATGGTCGCCGTTGCCACAAAAAGCAGAAACAGTGATGAGAGTGTCAGCCCCGGTCTGGCAAACAGCACCGATAAAACCTGTCGCAGACGCCCGGTGGCGGATAGGGGCGTGTCGAAGGAAATGCTCATGGCTTTTTCCTCCCACCCTCACTGCGCAGTCTGGGATCAAGCAGCAGGTACAGGACATCCACGAGCGTGCTCATCACCACATAGATGAGTGCGGACAGGATGGCGACCGCCAGGACCACCGGCATGTCATGTGCAAGAACGGCGTCGACTGTTATCCGCCCGAGGCCCGGACGTCCGAACACCGCTTCGGTGATGACGGCGCCGGACAAAAGATTGCCGACCAGCCAGCCGGCAAGGGTTACGGTCGGGAGCGCGGCATGGCGAAGGCCGTGGCGCAGCCTGAGGACAAGATCGCTTGCGCCCCAGCTACGAACCGTCAGCGCAAAAGGCTCCTCAAGCGCCCGTTCCAGCCCTTCACGCAGGACCTGTCCAAGAACGGCGCCGAGCGACAGGCCAAGCGACAGGGCCGGCAGCACCAGCGCCGACAGGTTCCGGTCGCCGGAAACGGGGAAAATCTTGAAGGTGAATGAAAAGACGTAAAGCAGCAGAATGCCCAGCCAGAATGTCGGCGTGGAGATCAGCGTCAGTTCCAGACCGCCGGCAATGCTGCGCGATATGGGTTTGCCGGCGGTGAGGATGGCGCTTGTGACCGCGAAGACGATGGCAACCGCAAGTGCGGCGGCAGTCAGCTTCAGCGTCGGCAGCATCTGCGTTGCCACAAGGCTCGATATATCGGTCTGCAGAATATAAGAGCGGCCGAAATCGCCGTGCAGCAGTCGTGTCAGATAAGCGAGATACTGGTCGAGAATGGACTGATCCAGCCCCCACTCGGCACGGATGGCCGCCTCAACCTCGGGCGTGCGGATCTGTTCACCGATCAGCAGGCTGACAATGTCTCCGGGGGCAAGCTGGATGCTGATAAAGCTCAGCGTCACCGCCGCCCACAGGACCAGTATGCCCGAGCCGATGCGGCCGAGAACCTGAAGCGGCAGGCCGCCCCGCCGCCGGAAACGCCCGCGGCGGAAAAAGGACGTCGGTGCCTGGCCCAGGGATGTCACATTGTCAGCGCTCATGCCGTCCAATCTCACTTTGTTTCAGTTGTCAGCCGGTCCTGAAGGACTATTCGCTCCGCCACACGTCGTAGGCGTTTTCAGGCAATTGCTTGAACGGCCGGAAGCTGATGCCTTTCACATGTTTTGCGGCGGCAACCTGATCTTCGGGCTCATAAAGCGGGATGGCGTAAGCCTGATCGACAATCGCGAAACGCTGCAGCTTGGCATAAACCTCGAAACGCTTTTTCTGATCGAGGGTCGATGCCGCCGCGTTCAGCCATTGCGCCAGTTCCGGCGCTTCGGCGCGGCTGTAGTTGATGGTGCCACCCTTCTGAAGCGGCAGGTAATGATATTCAATGTCGATCGCATCCGTCGGCGTGTTGGAATTGGCGATGGAGCCGAACTGGCCGGTCTTGCGGCGATCCGTATAGGTGCCCGCATCGACATAATTGATGGCTAGATCGATGCCCGCCACTTGCCGGGCCTGCGCCTGCAGCGCCTGCAAAAGGACATCGCGCTGATCGCGCACCGTGGCCTGCGCCTGCACGACATCAATGGTCAGACGCTTGCCGTCCTTGGTGCGGAAACCGTCCGCATCCTTCTCGCGCCAGCCCGCTTCGTCCAGCAACCTGTTGGCCAGTTCAGCATCTGCCCCGTAAGCGTTCTCGATGCTCTTGTCATAAAACTGCGGATCGATCGGCGAGGTGATGCCCCAGGCACGGGTGCGTTCACCGCGATAAACCGCCTTCAGGACCTTGTCGATATCAAGCGAAGCGAGGAGCGCCTTGCGTACTTTGACATCCTGCGTCGGACCCCAGGTGACATTGAGGAAGAGCGAGTAAGGCGTGCCCGTATTGAGCGCCGTCTGATAGGTAAAGTCGGGATTATCCTTGAAGAGAGCCGCGTCGTTGCCCGAAATCCCTTCGATCACATCGAGCTGCCCGGAGGTCAGTGCGCCGGTCCTTACCGAGGATTCCGGCAGGAAACGATAGGTCACCTGATCGAGATAGGCCGCTCCCTGGTGTCTGGCGGTCTTCGGCGCCCAATTATAATCGGGGTTCTTTTCGAACTGGATTTCCTGACCCTTGACGTAGCGCTTGAGAATGAAAGGACCGGTTCCGGCGACTTCCGGTCCGCCAGCCTTGATCTGCGGCGATGCAAAAGCCGCCGGCGACAGGATTTCGAGGCCCGCGACATAATCGAGGAAGGGTGCGTAAATGTCTTTCAGGGTGAAAGATACCGTATGGGAATCGACAGCCTTCAGCTCGGCGATGCGCGAAACAGGACCGGCGCTGACGCTGGTGGAATAGGCAGGATCTTTAAGCTTTTCGAAATTGGCGATCACCGCCTGCGCATCGAATTTCTGGCCGTCGGTGAAGGTGACGTCGTCACGCAGCTTGAACGTATAGGTCTTGCCATCCTCGGAAATGCTGTGGCCGGTCGCGAGCCACGGCACATATCCGCCATCGGCAGTCCGCGCCAGAAGCGATTCATAGGCGTTTCGCAGCAAAAGCTTGGTCTTGTCCTGGCCGTTCAGTTGCGGATTGAGCGTCGCCGGTTCCGTCTCGACACCCCAGGTCAATGTACCGCCACTGACGGGCTTGGCGTCCTGCGCAGAAGACAGCACCGGGAAGGCCGAAATTGCCAGCAGCGCGGTGCCTGCGACGACGAACTGTCTGCGATTGAGCATACTTAAACTCCATTAAAATATTGAATCGCCGACGGATCAGGCGTTTTGCTGAAGCCAGATATCGTAGGCATTATCGGGAAGGCGTTTGAAGGGTCTGAAGCCGACACCCTTGACCGCGACCGAAGCGGCAATCTGGTCGTCGGGCACATAAAGAGGCAGTCCGAGTGCCTGCTCCAGAAGCGCATAACGCTGCAATTTCGCGTAGATTTCGAAGCGTTTTTGCTGATCGAGCGTCGATGCCGCCTCATCCAGCCAGGCGGATATTTCCGGCGCCTCGGTGCGGCTGTAATTGATCGATCCGCCCTTGTCGCGCGGCAGATAGTGGAAATAGATCGTGACGCCGTTTTCCTGCGTCGTCGTCGAATTCGGAATAATGCCGTACTGGCCGTCCTTCTGGCGGCTGGAATAGGTCCCCGCATCGACATATTGCAAGGCAAGATCGATACCGGCATTCTGGCGCAGCTGTGCCTGCACCGCCTGCAGGAGAATATCGCGCTGGTCACGCACGGTCGATTGCGACTGCACGACCTCGATCGTCAATCGCTTGCCGTCCTTCACGCGGAAACCATCACCGTCGCGGGCGGACCAGCCGGCTTCATCGAGCAGGCTATTGGCAAGCTTCGGATTGAAACCATAGGCCTGCTCGATGCTCTTGTCGTAGAAATCGGTATCCGCGGGGGTGAGAATACCCCAGGCACGCTGGCGTTCGCCGCGATAGACGGCTTGCAGGATCTGGTCCACGTCAACCGCCGCCTGAAATGCCCTGCGTATTTTAACGTCGGCAGTCGGCCCGTAATTGACGTTGAGGTAAAGCGTATAGGGCGTACCGGTATTGATTGCCGTCTGATAGGAAAATTCCGGGTCGTCCCGGAAGAGACCTGCATCATTGCCCGGAATTCCCTCGATCACCTGGACCTGACCGGAAGACAGAGCACCGCTGCGCACGGCGGATTCCGGCAGGAAACGATAGGTCACCTCATCCAGATAGGCTGGCCCCTGATGGCCGGCAGTCGCCGGCGCCCAGTTGTAACCGGGATTTTTGACGAAACGGATTTCCTGACCCTTGACGTAACGGTCGAGAACGAACGGCCCGGTGCCGGCGATTCCAGGCCCTCCGGATTTCAGCTGCGGTGAAGAGAAGGCCCGCGGCGACAGGATTTCAATACCGGAAGCGCCGTCAAGGAAAGGCGCATAGACCCGCCCGAGCTTAAGGACGAGCGTGTGCTCGTCCACGGCAAGCGCTTCGGTGACGTGAGACAGGTGGCCGGCGCTGATACTGCCGGAATAGGTCGGCTCCTTCAGCTTGGTGAAATTGAGCGCCACCGCGGCAGCGTTGAACTTCTCGCCATCGCTGAACGTCACGTCGTCGCGCAAGATGAAAGTGTATTGTTTGCCGTCGTCGGAGATCGAATAGCTTTTAGCCAGCCATGGCGCATAACCGCCATCGGGCGTACGGGCCAGAAGCGACTCATAGGCATTGCGCAGAATGAGCTTCGCCTTGGCCTGCCCGTTCAGATGCGGATTGAGCGTGCTTGGCTCGGTCTCCACAGCCCAGATCAACGAACCGCCGCTCGTCGGTTTCTGCGTGGTATCGCCTGCACCGAAGGCGACCCGGCTGCCGGCAAAAATCGCTGCGGCGCTCGTTGCCAGAATGAAATGACGTCTGGTTACCATATCTAATCCCCTGTGCCGAATGGCCTGCCTTCACGCAGCGAGAGCGCGGCTGGCTGCCGCCAGATATTCGATTGTCTTCAGGCGATGCGCGCCGTCGGATACGGGGCAATCCACGACGAATTCGTCGATGCCATGATGGTGATGAAGCCGGAGCAGTTCGGCACGGACAGTGGATGGCGAACCGCGCACGATAAGCGGGCTGCGTTCCTCGATACGATAATGCGTCGCGCCTGCTTGCCGGACATATTCCCGGGCCTGCTCCTCGCTGCCGACATTCACGCCCTGCCCGCCTTCAACCTCGACGCGAAAGCGACGGCTTTCAACCGCAAGCGCATCTGCGGCCTCATCGGTTTCGGCAACCACGACGGCCACGGCGAGAACCGCATATTTGCCGCCGGCGGTTCTGAACGCATCCAGCGCCTCGGAAATGGCCGCCTCATTGCCATGGATATGGCCGGCATAAACGAAGTTCCATCTCAGCCTGCCGGCAAGCCGCCCACTTTCCGGGCTCGCCCCGAGCAGGAAACGGTTTGGCGGCGAAGGCGGAAGGGGATAGGCCGCAAGCCTGTCTTCACCCCGAGTTTCTGCTCCGTCATCGCTGACATACTGCTCGAGATCCTCAAGCTGCCGTTCAAACGAGGGCTTGCGCGCCGGATCATAGGCGCCCTGAAGGGCACGCGTGGAGAGTGGAAGCCCACCCGGCGCCTTGCCAATGCCCAGATCGACACGGCCGGGCGCAAGCGTTGAAAGGAGCTTGAAGTTTTCGGCGACCTTGTAGGCGCTGTAATGCTGCAGCATAACGCCTCCAGAGCCGATATTGATCCGCTGGGTCTGCGCCAACAGAAAACCGATCAGCACTTCGGGAGACGAGCTTGCCAGTTTTGGCGAGTTATGGTGCTCGGCAACCCAGAAGCGCAGGAAGCCGTGAGCTTCCGCTTTTTGCGCCAGCGTCACTGTTCTTTGCAGCGCCGCCACGGCGCTTTCATCGTGATGGATCGGACTCTTGTCGAGAAAGCTCAAACCAAAGGTCATCGACACTCCAAGGTAACGGTCATTAATTTGATAAAATCTATATTTTTAGTGATATAAATAATCGAGCAATGATATTTCCTTATTCAATTGCACAATAAAAGATCATGCCGCGCCAAAGCCGCATGCCTTGCGCCATGCTTCTGCCCGCGGCTGAGGCCGGTGCAAGCTTTCAACGCCTGATCAGCACCGCCCGGACAGCCGGCTTTCGTGTCCAAGCGAGACAAGCCATGCCCGATGTCATCATTCACTCCTCTTTACTTCACCCCTTGACCCAACCTCTCATCGAAGGCCTGATCAGCGAATATGACGGGCGATATGGCGCGACAGATCGCCCCGGCGGTGCGCGCGGCGAGATATTCCGATATCCGGAAGGGCTCTACTCCCCGCCGCTGGGCGATCTCCTGCTGGTGCAGCGAGATGGCAGGACCATTGCCGGCGGCGCCTTCATGAGCCACGACGACGAAACGGCCGAAATAAAGCGGATATGGACCGATCCATCGCTGCGACGTCAGGGACTTGCCCGCACCATCATGTCGGCGCTTGAAGAAAGCGCTGCAGCCCTTGGCTATACCCGCACCTATCTCTCGACCGGATTTCGTCAGCCGGAAGCCGTGGCGCTTTACCTCAGCCTTGGATATCGCCCGCTTTTCGACCCGGCGGCCGATCCGCATCTTTATCGCTCGCTACCTTTCGAAAAGCACATCGGTGCCAGGGCCGGGCACAGGGGAAACACGCCCGTCTATCCTCCCGCCGCTTCCTTCGAAGAGGCGACCGCGCGAGTGAAAGCTTTAAAGGAAGGGCAGGAGGCGAAAATCCTGGCGCGCTTTGCCGGACACAGCGCAGCACGGGCTGAGGCCGGACGCGATGAACTATCGTACCAGAGCGTGCTTTCCGCCCGTACGGCTCAACCCTCAGCACGGAGTGCGACATGACTTTCGCAACGAATTTTCATCTGGGCATAGACCTCAGTCACCGTTCGCTTGATGTATTCGGGCAAGACAGCAAGTCAAATGGCCTTCTCCGGCGTCTTGACGAAGGTTTCGATCTCATCACCCTTGAAGACGATTTTGCGTGCTCCACAGGCGATGGCCTCGACGCCATATTGCTCGCAAACTGGCTTGGCGCCCGAACCAGCCATGCCGGCATCCTCGCCGGTGCGCCGATCAACTTCCTTGAACCCTTCCATGTATCGACCGCCATCGCCACACTCGATTACGTTACCGAAGGTCGTGCCGGCCTTCTTGCGCAACCGCTTGAGGGCAGCCGGGCGGCTGCGGCAAGACGCGCGACAGGGGAGCTTAACGGCTATCCGGAAAACAACCGCCAGGCGCTCGAACGGGATTTCGATGAAGCGATAGACGTCATTCGTCGGCTCTGGGACAGCTGGGAAGATGACGCCGTCATCCGCGATCCGGAAAGCCAGCGCTTCATTGACGGCGCAAAATTGCGCTATGTCGATTTCAGGGGCGCAAATTTTAACGTCCTCGGCCCGTCGATCACACCGCGGCCTCCACAAGGCCAGCCCGTCATCGCTGCCATAGTGGGACCTGAAGACAGCACCCTTCCGACCTCCGCCGTCGATCTCGCCTTCCTGCGTGCAAGCGAGAGCGAGCTTTTGTCGCTGGTGAGGGGGCTCAAATCCAGACATCCGGAGCTGCGGCTCCTTGCCGACATCGGCATTGGGGCTGACGAGCCCGAAAAAGATACGATCCCGCAATGGAAGAGTGACGTGGAGACGACGATTTCGCAGGCACGTGCATTGGCCGCAGCGGGGCTGGATGGCATCCGCTTCCTGCCACGGCAACCGGAACGGGACCTTGCACCCCTCGCGGATCATATCCTGCCGGCGCTTCGCAATGCCGGACTTGCGCAACCAGGACGCGGATCGACGCTGCGTGACCGCCTGTCATTGCCTGCCGCCGTGAACCGTTACGCCGTCGCAGCCGCCTGAAAGCCATCGGAAATAACACCATGTCAAAGAAGCAAGTCATCATCGGGGCCCAGTTTCCGGGCGTCAACAACTTCACGGTCTGGAGCGATCCAGCGGCCGGCAGCCAGATCGCCTTCTCGTCTTTCAGGCATTTCGCCGAAACGGTGGAGCGGGGAAAACTGGACTTCATTTTCCTCGCAGAGGGGTTACGGGTACGCGAACAGAAGGGTCGTTTCCACGAACTGGATGTGGTTGGGCGGCCGAACACATTGGCGATCCTGACGGCAATCTCCGCCGTCACCACCAATGTGGGCCTGATCGGAACGCTCACCACAACATTTAACGAGCCCTATCCGTTAGCCCGCCAGCTTGCCACGCTTGATACCCTTTCAAACGGCCGCGCCGGCTGGAATGTCGTCACCTCGCCCGGCGCCTTTACCGGCGCGAATTTCCGAAGAGGCGACCATCTGCCCTTTGCCGAACGTTATGAGCGCGCAAGGGAATTTATCGAGGCGACGCGGGCCATCTGGAAGGGGCAGGATTTTGCCTTCAAGTCCAAGCACTTCGATATCGCCGGCCGTTCCGATCTGCCACCCTCGCCGCAAGGCGCTCCCGTCATCGCGCAGGCCGGAGATTCCGAGACCGGCCGCGAGCTAGCCGCCAGCCACGCCGATGTCATCTATTCCCGCCACGGCACGCTTGAGGATGGGCAGGCCTTCTACAAGGACGTCAAGGCGCGGCTTTCCAGATATGGCCGCAGCGCGGACGACCTGAAAATATTGCCCGGCGCCGCTTTCGTTCTGGGCGACAGCCAGGAAGATGCCGAGGAACGGCAGCGCGCCATTCGTTTGCAGCAGGTAAGCCCGAAAAACGCGATCGTATTTCTGGAACAGGTATGGAATCGCGATCTCTCTTCTTATGACCCGGATGGACCGCTGCCGGAGATCGACCCCGAAGTCGCCTCTCCTGCAGTTGCGCAAGGCCGTGCGAGCCGTGTCGACGACCGGCTGGAAACCGCCCGCACCTGGCGGGAAATCGCCAAGCGCGAAAAATTGAGCATCCGTCAGCTCATCATCAAGGTGACGGCACGCCAGCATTTCATCGGCACGCCGGAAACGGTGGCGAGACAGATCAACAACTACGTTCAGGAAAACGCCGCCGACGGCTTCGTTTTTGCCCCGCATCTTACGCCAACAGGCTTTGATGAGTTCGTCGACAAGGTCATTCCCTATCTTCAGGAATGGGGCGTCTACCGACAGCAATATGAAACGCAGACATTGCGGGGCAATCTCGGCCTCGCCGTGCATTGATCCTTGGTTCACTCCGGGACCTACGAGAAATACCGACAGGCCACCTTTTTCAAGGCCTGTCGGCACTTGCTTTCAAACGAGTGCGCCACGGAATTCTAAATTCCGTACCCCTTGCTTGATCTTTCAGTCCAGCGCATCAAAAAGCGAAAGATATCGCTCACCACTATCGGGAAAGACGACGGCAATCGTCTTGCCCCTGTTTTCCACGCGCCGTGAAAGTTCGATGGCAACCGCGATGGCAGCGCCGGACGAGGTTCCGACCAGGAGGCCTTCCTCCCTTGCGACAGCAAGTGCCGCCCGCCGCGCCTGCTCGGTCGTAACGGCGACAACCTCATCCACAACGCCCTTGTTGTAAGTCTCCGGCAGGGTGCTTTCCTCCACCTCCGTGACCTTGTGAACGCCTTCGATCGTCGGTGCCCCAGGGTTATCGGGGGACGGAACGGACTCCGGCGTAGGCTCGGCAACGACAATTTTTATTTCCGGGTTTTGCGACTTGAGAAAGCGCCCGGCACCGGAAACGGTGCCGCCCGTACCAACCGTAGCCACCAGAATATCGATGTTTCCGTCGGTATCGCGCCAAATCTCGGGCCCGGTCGTCTCGAAATGCACCTGCGGGTTGGCGTCATTGGAGCGCTGACCGGTGTAAAAGGCGTCAGGGTTTTCACCCTTGATCCGATCGATAATGCGATGGATCGCATCGGGCTGGAAAAGCTCCTCGTTTTCGATCAGTTCGATCTCGGATCCAAATTGGCGCAGAATATTGATCTTATCCTCGCTGATCGTATTGCGAAGGTAAAATTTCGTGCGATATCCGCGCGCGGCGGCGACAGCCGCAAATCCTATACCCGTATTGCCACTGGTGAGATCAAAAAGAAGATCACCCGGCTTCAATTTGCCGTTCTTCTCCGCTTCGCGGATGATGCCCCATGCGGTTCGGTCTTTCACGCTGCCTGCGGGATTGAGGTACTCGATCTTGGCAAGGATCCTCGACGAAAGATCGTATTTCTCCGCTATTCTGGCGAGTTCCACGAGCGGCGTGTTGCCGACGAGTTCCGTAAAATCACGATAGATCCTGCCCAATTTCGCTATCCTGTTTTGAATTGAAGGGGATGTGAAACGACCCGGACAAGGCGCGGGCTCACCTGGCTTCCATCCGTTGACGAGAAGAAATAGGAGGTTGAAAGCGGGCTTGGCGAGACATCTTCACGCTCAGGCGACACGGTGTTTCGCCCATGATGCAAATCTGCCCAGGCCGATCGTCGCAGCGCCATCCGTGACGCACAGCTTTCTCACGCGTCAGTTTTTTCGCTCTCAGTTCGTGGGGCTATTCCCACACCTCCCTGCGGTATTGGCAGGGTGCCGTTCACCGCGAAATCTCCCACGATACGGTCGTGATAAATGCGGGGATTGTGCGAGGTTATGGTGCGGGCGTTTCGCCAGTGCCGGTCCAGACCATGGCTGCGCTTTGCCGCGGAGGCGCCAAGGGCATCGAAAAGGATCGTGGAAGCGTCGAGGATCAGATTGCTGACCACGGTAACCGACTGGCTGACCTCGAGGTCCGCATTGCGATTTGCCAGCGCAATGCGCTCCTCATCCCCGGAGAGATTGGCCTCATAGGCAGCCTGCAAGGCTTCTGCCGCCTTTAACACGATAACGCCGGCGCTGTAGGCCGCACCTCTCACCCGCCCCACGACCTGAAGCACCTGTGGGTCTTCGGCAAAACGCGAGGCGTTGCTGCGCTGATAGACCCGCTTGCGTTCCGCCACATGACGGGCGATTTCCGTGGCGGCCGCGCGGCCAATGCCGGCAAGTGAGGCCAGATGGACAAGCTGGAAAAAGCCGCCTGAATAGCTGAAGCGAAGGGCGCTTGGCTTGATGAGATCATCGGAAATCGCCACGTCCGTAAAACGCGCCGTACCGCTGGCCGTCAGTGCCTGCCCAAAACCGTCCCAGTCGTTGAGAATCTCAACGCCTTCCGCCCTGGTGGGAACGAGAGCGCCAACCGGTACGCCATCGCCATCCACGGCGCCGAGCGTGATCCAGTCGGCATAAAGCGAGCCGGTCGTATAATATTTCTCGCCATTCAGCCGCCAGCCGCCGCCATATCGGGTAAGCTGGGTGGAATATGTTCCAATCCGGGCATCTCCCAATTCGGAAAAACCGCTGCCGATGGTTTCGTCCTGTCCGATCCGGGTAAGCCATGCATCCCGCCATGACGAAGCTGCAGCGTTGAGCAGGTCCTCCGTGAACCCCAGGTGGCTGCGGTAGGCATTGGTGAGATTGGGATCCGCTTCCGCCAGTTCGATGATGAGCCCGAAAAGCTCCGGAAGCGTCAAACCGAGACCACCAAACTCCTCCGGCAGACGCAGCCTGGAAAAGCCGGCTTTTTTCAATGCTTGATAATCATCGAAACGAAGCTCGCGATCGAGATCGTGCCGTATGGAATCCCTGCCAATTTCGGAAAAAATCCCCCGAAAATTCTCGGCTATCGTATCAAAGCGTGCGCTGGGAGCGGAACCCCAGGCCTGGGCGGCATTGGTCATTACAAATTCCTGTCTGTGGACCACTCTGGTGAATATCCCGCCGACCTATGCGGCAGCGGCTTCGGCACCCTGTTCGAAGTCGTGCAAATGAATGGCGATTTCAAAGCCCCGGCGTTTCAGCCAGTGGGCAACCACGCTTGCGCGGGCGCCCAGCAGGTCATCCACCAGAATGACCCGCGCTCCGCGCACGGCAATGGTGCGATAGGCAACACCGAGAAGCTGTCCGCCTTCCGAAGAAATCGAACCTTGCAGGTGTGAGACCGCGAATTCTTCCGGTGTTCTGACATCGAGGAAATAGGTCGTTCGCGCCGGGTCCCGCAACCATGTCTCGGCCGTGACATGATCGATAAACAACACCTCGTCATCGCGGGAAAATGTTTCCAGACGTGTCTTTGCGATGTGCCTGGCGTCATCACTGGCGGGCGAATAGGTTTGTGAAAGACCCGTTTCCAGTTCAAACCCGTCATCCGTCCAGCCGCGCGTCCCATCATGCAAATAGCTGACATCGTTTTCGACACCGGCGTCGATCAACGTCTGGGCGCCAAGGATTGCACGGGGAAGGCCCGCACAGGAGACGACAACCCTTGTTTTGGGTGAGGGCACGAGGTCGGAAAAACGCAGCAGAAGTTCTGCACCCGGCACACCAATGGCACCCGGAACGTGCGCCTTTTCATATTCCGCTATTGTGCGGGTGTCGATGACGACAACATCTTCGCCGGCTTCCTTCCACGCCTTGAGTTCGCGGGCGAAAACGACGGGTGTGTTCTTTTCGCCGCGTATCTGCTGGACGAAGGGAACGCCGGGAATATCGAATGTCGGCAAGGCGTCAACGCCGCCCTCAATCCACGCCGGAATTCCTCCGCGCAGAAAATGAATGTCGCTCCAGCCCCTGGCGGCCAGCCGCTCCGCCGCCTGCTCCGCGCTTCCCTTGCCATCATCCACCAGAACGGTTCGCACGACGCGGCGTGGAATGAAGCGCTCGATTTCCGCATCCAGTCTTTCAGCCGGAAGGTTGGTCGCAAACAGCGGCGAGGCATACCCCACCTCTTCTGCGGAGCGAATGTCGAGAACGGCAAGCTCCCTGCCATCTCTCAACCATTCGATGAGGCGGTCTTTGGTTACAGCATGTACGGACATTGCGTATCCTCCTGGCAAATCCTGATTTCAGATGTGGGTTTCAGGCGGTGGGATCGAGCCACAGATCGCCGAAACTCCAGTTGAGACCCTGCGCGCCGGTGACGTAGTTCTTGACCCGCTTGTGCGCGACGATCTGGCTTCCCGCCGCGACCAGATCGACCGAGGCGACGTCGTTATGGATGAGGTGCTGAAACTTGCTCCAGATCACCCAGCGTTTTTTCGGATCCGGCTCGATGGCCGCAGCCTCCAGAAGCGCATCCGCCTCGGGATTGGCGTAGTTGGCCGCGTTGGAAAAGGGCAGCCCGATCTTGAAATTCTTGCTCCAATAGGCGCGCTGGATGCCGAGCGACGGATCGAAAGTGTTGGAAAGGGATTCCACTACCAGATCAAAAGCGCGATCCGTGTAGACCGTCTTCAGATAGGTCGGCAGGTCGTATTTGCGGATTTCGACGGCGACGCCGATCTTCTCGAGCTGGTTGCGAAGCACATCCGCAAAGCCGGGAGCGAGATAGGAATTATAGGTCAAACGCGCTGCAAAACGTTTGCCGTCGTCCTTGCGGGGATATCCCGCCGCATCGAGCAGTTTTTCCGCTTGCCCGGGATCATAGCCATGGGCCTTGACCGATGCGTCGTACCAGTTCGGTAGGGCTGTGCTGACGGGGCTCGGCGATACCTGCGCATAACCGAAAAGCGCCACATTGACGATTTCATCAAGATTGATCGCCTTGGCAATGGCAAGGCGGACATCTTTCTTGCGGAAGATTTCGTTATCGTAATTGAAAAACAGCTGTTGCTGCGGACCCGCATAGGCATAGGTGTTGGTGTCCAGAACGAGATCGGGGTTCTGTTTCAACCGTTCGAGATCCGCCAGCGGAACCGGGTTGTCGCCAATATCGACTTCACCCGTTTCCAGTGCCACGGCCCGGGCAGCCGGATCGGTGATGATGCGCAGAATGATGCGATCGAGATAAGGTTTGCCCGCATCCCAATAGTCAGGGTTTCGTTCGAAGATCAGATGGCTTCCCGGTGTCCATTCGGTGAGCTTGAAGGGACCGGTGCCAATCGCGGTCTGCAGCGTCTGGCCGTCGGCGGGCTTCAGCTTTTCAAAAATATGCTTCGGCACAATCGGCGATTCCGAACTCGATTGCGCGGCGATCAGAAACGGCGCCGGTTTGGAAAGAACGATAATCGCGGTCAAGGGGTCCGGCGTCTCCACCGCCTCGACATTCTGATAGGTTATGCGGCCGCGCGGATGGGCTTCCTTCAGGCGGAAAATCGAAAACGCGACGTCTTGCGAGGTAAAATCCTGACCATCGTGCCATTTTACATTTGGGCGAAGTTTGAAAGTGTAACGAAGATGGTCATCCGAAACGGACCATTCCGTGGCCAGCAAAGGTTGCGGATTGAGGTCGAAATCGAATGTCAGAAGACCTTCGACGATCTTCGGACCGATCGCCTGCCCCGTGCCGGACGACGTGTTGATGGCAAAAAGCGCGTTGCCGGGATCAACACGATAAAGCAGCTTGAGGGTGCCGCCGGACACGGGCCGGCTCGCATCGCTGCTTGCAGCGAATAACGAGCCTGGCAGGGCCGTCCCTGCCGTTGCCAGAAGAAGCATTTTGTTGAACTGGCGGCGTCCTATCGTCATGAAAATCCCCGTTTGAAAACGTCGTTTCGATGACGAAAGCATCGGGGCAAAGCGGCGCGTTCCTAAGAAGAAAATTCTTCTCATCCCACAAAGAAAACATTTCTTGCAGAATTTTATTCCAATACGTGCGCGGCGAGGCACCAGAATTTGTGCTGAATTACAGGACTGCCTTGGATCGCCGTTGCGTTTCTTCGCAGCACGGCGAGATAAAAGGAAATCTCGACCGCACGTGTCTGGGACTTCGCTTGGAAATGTTGTTTCACTGAAAAAACGCGAATGAGTAAGACATTGCTCGGCACAGGACCTCGCACAGCATATCAAGTCACAGGCGCTTAGCCACCTTCCCCGGCCCCCATCCGGCCCTGCCCTCCACTCCCAACATTCCGGAGTTTCGTACGATGACCCTGCCCAGCTCGATCACCAAACTGGAAATCCCACAGCAGCGGGTCGAGGCCCGTTACGGGGCACAGGCAGCTTTTTCTCCCCCTTTCTGGAACGACACCATCGATGCCTTGCTAAACCATCGAACCGCGCGCGCTTATCTGCCCAAGGCACTGCCGGAAGGCAGCCTGGAACTTCTGGTCGCAGCCGCTCAATCCGCGCCGACCTCGTCCAATCTTCAGGCGTGGAGCGTCGTGGCGGTTCAGGACAAGGATCGCAAGGCGCGGCTTGCAGACTTCACGGGTGGTAACGGCCACATAAAAGATGCGCCTGTCTTCCTCATCTGGCTGATTGACCTGAAGCGCCTGCGAACCGTTGCTTCCAACCATGGCAACAAGGGCGAAGGGCTGGATTATCTGGAAAGCTTCCTTATCGGCGCCATTGATGCAGCATTGGCTGCGCAGAACGCCGTTGCCGCCATCGATTCACTCGGACTTGGCTCCTGCTATGTGGGTGGTATTCGAAACAGACCGGAAGACGTGTCCCGTGAACTGAACCTGCCACCCGAGACGGTGGCGGTTTTTGGCCTTACGGTCGGTTATCCCGACCCTGCGGCGAAAACCGATGTGAAACCGCGCCTGCCGCAATCATCCATTCTCTTTCATGAGACCTATTCGGAAGCGGGAGGGGATGACCTCAATGCTTACGATGAAGTTTTGAAAGTGTTTCAGGAAAAGCAGGGGCTGCCGCAAAATGGCTGGACGGCTCCCATTGCCAAACGCGTGCAGGATGCCGAGGCGCTGAAGGGCCGCGCGGATTTGAGCCACACGTTGCGTCGCCTCGGATTCGGCATCAAATAAACGCCGACGGCCGCAGCCAAGATGTTGCCATCGTCATCACCCGATGGCTAGCCCGTTCACAACCGCTGACAGAATACCGCTGGAAAGAGTTCGGAACCGGCGTCCAGAAGACGCCGGTTGGCGGCCGACCATGGAGGCAGGCTACCAGTTCGTCACCGAACCATCGCGACGTTTCAGATGTGGCGCCTCCCAAAACTCGAAACTCTGTTTGGCCAGCAGGTCTTCATTTACCTCGATACCAAGACCAGGGGCATCAGAAACCGGGTAGAACGCACCTTCGAGCTTCGGCTGGACGGGAAAGAAATCCGAATTGTCGAAACCAAGATGGGTTTCTGCCGGGCTGTTGCGGGTCTCAAGCCAGGAGAAGTTCGGAACGGCCGCGCAGAAATGCACGGTCGCAGCCGTGCAGACGGGTCCAAGCGGATTATGCGGCATCATGTCGACATAGTGGGTCTCGCTCCATGCGGCCACCTTCATCGATTCCGTCAGTCCACCGACATTGCAGACATCGAGGCGGTTGAACTGATGGATATCCCGCTCGATATAGGGCTGAAACTGCCATTTCGATGAGAACTCCTCGCCAATGGCGAAGGGCACGTCAGTCATCCGCCGCAATGCTTCATAGGCCTCGGGGCTTTCGGCCCGGATAGGCTCCTCCAGGAAATCAAGCGTGCCGGATGGCATCTTCTGGCAAAAGCTTGCGGCCTCCGCGACCGTCAACCGGTGGTGATAATCGATGCCGAGCACGATATCCTCGCCCAGCTCCTCACGCGCCTTCACCAGCCATTTCGCCGTCGCTGCTATATGTTCACGCGGCTCGTAGATCTCTTTCTCTTCATGCCCCGAAGGAGAAAGCCGCATGGCCGTCCAGCCATGATCGATCAGCATCTTTGCCTGGTCGATCATTTCCGGCCCCGGTGCAGCAAAGGTTGTCGCAAACGTGGGAATACGATCACGCTGCTTGCCCCCCAGCAATTCATAGACCGGGACGCCAAGCGCTTTACCCTTGATATCGTGGAGCGCAATATCGATCGCCGAAATCGCCGCCTGCAACACGCGCCCGCCCTCGAAATACTGGCTGCGATACATTTCCTGCCAGAGCGCGCCGATCTTGAATGGATCCTGCCCCTTGAGGAATTCCGCATAATGTTCCAGCGCCCCGACCACGGCTTTTTCCCGGCCCGAAAGCCCGCTTTCACCCCAGCCGAAAATACCCTCATCCGTCTCTATCTTGACGAGAAGCTGGTTGCGAATGCCGACCTTGACGGCATAGGTCTTGATGGTGGTGATCTTCATTGTCTTATCTCCCCTTCGCGTCGCTTACCAATGCCAGAGCGTGCCGTCTTCGAGACGGTTCACGGGTAGATAGGCCCGTTCGTAAGGGAATTTGGCGGCAAGCTTTTCGTCGATGTCGACGCCGTGGCCGATCGCCTCACCGGGATGCAGGTAACCGTCGCTGAGGCTCCATGCGCCGGGGAAGACTTCGAGGATCTGAGGCAGATAGCCGGAATATTCCTGGATACCGAAATTCGGCACCCAGAGATCAAGATGCAGGTTGGCGCCGAGGCAGATCGGCGACATGTCCATTGCGCCATGGCAGGCGGTACGAACGTTGTAGATGCTGGCGAAATCCATGATGCGTCGCAGGGCCGTAACACCACCCGCGTGAACACAGGTGGTGCGAATGTAGTCGATGAGCTGCTCCTCGATCAGCAGTCGCGCATCCCATATCGTGTTGAAGACCTCGCCGACGGCAAGCGGCGTCGTCGTATGCTGGCGGATCAGACGAAAACCCTCCTGATGCTCGGCTGCGACTGTGTCTTCCAGCCAGAACAACCGGGCGAATTCCAGATCCTTGCCAAGCCTTGCCGCCTCAATCGGTGTGAGGCGGTGGTGGCTGTCGTGCAACAACTCCACGTCCCAGCCATGCGCCTCGCGCACAGCCTCGAACAGTTTCGGTATATGACGCAGATATTTTGAGGTGGACCAGACTTCCTCATGCGGGACGGCGTCATCCACGGCGTTGTTTGTCACCGTCTTGGCACCGGTGCCATAGACATCGGGCAGACCCGGTATCCCGCATTGGACGCGAACCGCCCTGTAACCCTCATCGATGCGCTTGCCGACCGCTTCGACGGCCTCCGTAATGTTGGTTCCCTGCGCGTGAGTATAGCAGAGAACCCTGTCACGGCTCGCGCCACCGAGAAGCTGATAGAGCGGCATGTTGGCGGCCTTGGCCTTGATGTCCCACAGCGCCATGTCAATACCGGCGATCGCAGCCATCGTCACCGGACCGCGACGCCAATAGGCACCACGATAAAAATACTGCCATATGTCTTCGATGCGGGACGGATCTCGGCCGATCAGAAGCGGTGCGAGATGTTCCTCCAGATAGGCGACGACCGCCTTTTCCCGCCCGTTGAGCGTCGCATCACCAACACCGGTCAGCCCTTCGTCGGTAAATATCTTCACCGTGACGAAGTTGCGGCCGGGGGAGCAGACGATGACTTTGACATCTGTGATTTTCATGACTTATCCGTTCAATGCATGGTTCGCGACATAGCGCACACGGCTGTGCAAACGCCGATCGCGCGGGTCTGGATGGGGAATGGCGGAGAGCAGCGCACGGGTGTAGTCGTGCGTCGGATTGTTGACGACCTGATCGGTATCGCCGGCCTCAACGATCTGTCCGCGATACATCACGGCAACGCGGTCGCACATGTAACGGATCACCGACATATCGTGGGAGATGAAGACGTAGGAAAGGCCAAGCTCGTCCTGCAGCTTCATCATCAGATCGAGAATCTGCGAGCGAAGCGAGACGTCGAGCGCCGAGGTCGCCTCGTCGGCGACAATCAACCTTGGCTTGATGGCGATGGCGCGTGCGATGCCGATGCGCTGGCGTTGGCCGCCGGAAAAGGCATGGGGGTAGCGCTCACGCCAGGCAGGCTCCAGACCCACCTGTTCCATCAGCTCCGCCACCCTCTGGTCCAGCTCCCTGCCCTTCATGCCGGCAAGCTTCAGCGGTTCGGCAATGATCTGCGCAACCGTTTTGCGGGGACTGAGCGATCCGACCGGGTCCTGGAAGATCATCCGCACCTCGCGGCGAACCTCCTTCAGCTGCGAGCTGCTCGCCGTCCTCAAGTCAATGACGTTTCCGTCCGGGCGGCGATAGTTGATATTCCCGGCTTCGGGATCATAGATACGCAGCAGGCAGCGCCCCATCGTCGTCTTGCCCGAGCCAGACTCACCGACAATACCGAGTGTTTCGCCCGGACGGACGGTGAGTGAAACACCGTTTACCGCTTTAACGCCGGATGGAAATGTCAGCGACATGTCGCTGACTTCAAGCAGCGGCGCCGCATCCGCCGGGATCGCGGCACGCTTCAACCTGATGTCGGCCTTGCTTTCCAGTCGCACGACCGAGCCAATCAGCCGCTTGGTATAATCATCTTTCGGTGCGTGGAAGACTTCGTCAACGCTGCCATGTTCCATCACGCGGCCGCGATACATGACGAGCACTTCGTCTGCGATCTCTGCCACCACGCCCATGTCATGGGTGATGAAGATCACGGCCATCCCGTGGCTCTGCTGCAGCTTCCTGATGAGATCGAGAATTTCCGCCTGGGTGGTCACATCAAGCGCTGTCGTCGGCTCGTCGGCTATCAGAACCGACGGATTGCAGGCGAGCGCCATAGCGATCATTACCCGCTGGCGCATGCCACCCGAAAATTCAAATGTGTAGCGATCAATCGCCTGTTCCGCCCGCGGGATTTCCACCTGCTTGAGCAATTCCAGAACACGCTCACGGCGCTCGAGTTTCGGCGTGCCGAAATGTATGCGCAAGGCTTCACCGATCTGATCACCGATCCGGTGGACGGGAGACAGCGAACTCATCGGCTCCTGAAAGATCATCGCGATCTCCCGGCCGCGAACCTCACGAATCTCCTTGCCGCGGGGATCGAGCCTCGCAAGATCGACAGTCGATCCGTCCTGGCGCGTCAGGACGATGGAGCCGCCTTCGATCTTGCCCGGCTTGTCGACGATCTGCAGGATCGAGCGCGCAGTAACCGACTTGCCGGAGCCACTTTCACCAACCACGCAGAGCGTCTTGCCGCGTTTCAACTCGAAAGACACACCGTCGACCGCCTTGAAGGTGCCGGTGCGCGTCGTGAAGTAGGTGCGCAGGTCATCAACCCTGAGTATTGTATCATTTGTCATGGTCATCAGGTGTTCTCATAGGGATCGGCCGCATCGCGCAGTCCGTCTCCAAGGAAGTTGAGGGAAAGCACCGCGATGACGATGGCCGCGGCCGGCGTGAAGAGCAGCCAGGGTGCCTGCGCAACGGCACGAATGTTCTGCGCCTCCTGCAGAAGAACGCCCCAGGAGATGATGGGCGGCTGAAGCCCGATGCCGAGGAAGGACAGGGCTGTTTCCGCCAGGATCATCGTCGGAATGGCGAGCGTCACGGTTGCGATGATATGGCTCATGAAGGACGGCACGAGATGGTGGAATATGATGCCGAGTTCACTCATCCCGTCGAGCCTTGCTGCGGTGACGAAATCCTCGTTGCGCAGGGAAAGAAATTTGCCTCGTACCTCTCGCGCAAGGCTGGTCCAGCCGAGCAGCGACACAATCAGCGTGATGACGAAATAGGTCCTGAGCGGCGGCCAGCCGACCGGGATTGCGGCCGCAAGGCCCATCCACAGAGGGATCGTCGGTATGGACCGCAGGAGTTCGATGACACGCTGGATCGCCACATCCGTCCAGCCGCCGAAGAAGCCGGAGATGCCGCCGATGGTGACACCAAGCACAAGGCTCATGGCAACGCCCACAAGGCCGATGGAAAGCGAGATGCGCGCGCCATAAACGACACGAGAGAAGATGTCGCGGCCCAGGCGATCGGCACCGAACACATAAAGACTGTCACCCGGGCGCGCATCAACGAGGCCGAACAGCTTGGTCTTCATGGGAATGAAGCCGGCAAGCGTGTAGGGATCGGACGGCACGAAGAAGCCGACGGCAATCGGCTTGGCCGGATCCGCAGAAAACTCGCGCCGCATCGACTGGGTGTTGAGCGTCATCTTAAGCTGATCGACATGCGGCATAAACGCGCCATCGTGGATCAGTGAAAGGCCCTGCGGCGGCGCATAGGTGAAACGCGCATTGGTGGCGTTCGGATCGAACGGTGCGATGAACTCCGCAAACAGCGCGACGAGATACATCAAGGCGATGACAACGAGACTGGCCAGCGCGATCTTGTGCTTCTTGAACTTCAGCCAGAACAGGCGCCACTGGCCGGCAACGGCCAAGTCCTTGCCGCGGAGATCGACAACGGCATCCGTGTCGGAGGGAATCTGGGTCATGTCGGTCATTGCAGTCTAATCCTCGGGTCGGTCAGCGCGAGCAGGAGGTCGGAGATCAACGTGCCGATAATGGTGAGAACGGAGATCAGGAGGATGAGGGAGCCGGCAAGGTACATGTCCTGGGCCAGAAGCGCGCGCAACAGGAGCGGACCGGTCGTCGGCAGGCTCATGACGACGGAGACGATGATCTCGCCCGAAATGACGGCCGGCAGTATCCAGCCGAGCGTCGAGATGAGCGGATTGAGTGCCAGCCTGACCGGATAGCGCATCAGAAGCTCGAATTCCGACATGCCCTTGGCGCGTGCGGTGGTGACATAAGGCTTGGAGAGTTCGTCGAGCAGGTTGGCGCGCATGATCCGTACCAAAGCTGCAAGCGAGCCAAGGCCAATCACGATCACCGGCAGCCAGACATGTTTGGCGAAATCAGAAAGCTTGCCGAGGCTCCAGGCGGCATCGGCATATTCGGGAGAAAACAGCCCGCCGACACTCTGACCGAACCATGCGGACATCAAATACATGGCGGAGAGCGCCATGAGGAAGTCGGGCACGGCAAGGAAGAAGAAGGCGAGAAAGGTCGCCGTATAATCCGAGATCGAATATTGCCGCACCGCCGAGAGGATGCCGATCGGGATTGCCACTGCCCAGACAAAGCAGAGGGTCAGGACCGACAGCAGCAGGGAAAAACCCAGACGGCTCCAGATCAACTCCGTGACCGGCTTGCCAAGCTCGAACGAAATACCGAAATCGCCGCGAAGGACGATACCTGCCATCCATTTATAGTACTGGAAATACATCGGCTGATCGAGACCGTAGCGCTCGCGCATGGCGGCAAGCGTTCCGGCCTCGACCGCGCCGCCCTGGGCAGCCCAGTCGGCCATAAGCGTCGTCAGATAGTCGCCCGGTGGCAACTGGATGATGGCAAAGGCGATGATCGATACGGCGAGCAGCGTCGGAATAGCGAACACCAGCCGTTTGGCGATATAGCGAAGCATGAGCAATGACCATTTCGGGGTGTGGTGTGGCCGGAAGCTTCATGCTTCCGGCCAGGATCTCTGGGATCGTTTATTGGGCTTTTTCGAAGTACCACTGCGAGAGGGTCGGTGCCGGGTGCCAGAGGTTGCCGGTGATCGGAATGCCGTTCACGACATTTTTCAGATCCTTGGACACCATCATATATTTGGGCATCGGGCGGGAAATGCCGATATTCAGGAAGTTTTCTGCCGAAAGCGTCAGGAATTCCTTCATCCGCGCCTTGCGATCGTCATCGCTGGACGACGCATTGACCTTGTCATAGGCAGCCATCAGAGCCTTGATCTCGGCCGGTGGTTCCTCGCCAGTCTGCGGATTGGCATACCATTCGGCCCACTTTACCGCGAAGAAGATGTCCGCCTTCTGGAACGGCATGTAGCAACGTGGATCGGTATAAACCTCATTCAGCCCGCCGACGCAGTTCCAGATATAGGCATCCTGCTCATTGGCGTTCCACATCGAATTCAGACGCGCGCGATCAGTGGTACGGATCTGGATGTCGATGCCCACTTTCTTGGCATATTCCTGCACCATCTGCATGATGTCGGGATAGGAGAGGCCGAAGGCATCCGCCACCATGAAATTGATCGTGAAGCGTTTGCCCGTCTCGTCGAGACGATACCCCTGACCATCCTTGTTCGGCATGATCTCATCGAGCGCGGCATTGGCCGCAACCGGATCATATTCCGTGTATTGCGTCGCTTCCTTCTCGTTGAACAGTTCGTTCTCGGGCTGCACCGCCACCTGGGCTGGCGCGCCCTGCCCGACATAGACCAGATCGATGATCTCCTGCCGGTTGATCGCATGGCTGAGCGCGATGCGGAAATCCTTGTTCTGGAAAACCTTCCTCTTCACGGGATCGGTGGAGTTGAGGTTAAGCAGGATGACCGCATCGTTGGCCGGCAGGTCCTTGACGTCGACGAAGCGGAAGTTGCCGCTCTCCTGGCCATCAAACAGCACCGACTTGAAAGTCGCGTTGTTGATGTGGCGAAAAGCAAAGTCGAACTCACCGGATGTCATCTTCAACGCCATCAACTGCGGATCGTCCAGCTTTGCCCAGGTCACATTGTCGATATAGGGCAGCTGGTTACCCTCGCTGTCGACCTTCCAGTAATAGGGATTGCGCTTTGCTGCGACCCGTTCGCCATCCGCATAGGGAATGGTCAGAATCCAGGGATTGAGCGTCGGCAATTCGAGGTTTTGCCAATATGCCGGCTGAAAGGTCAGCGAGACCTTGGAGTTGAACAGTGCGACCCAGTCCCCTGCCGCCGGATTGGCCTTCAGCAGAGCCGGAATGCCGTCTTTGTTGTACTTCTCATGGAACTGGCTGAGATAGTGCTTCGGATAGATGACGGGCAGATGCCCCTGACCATAGGCCAATTGCTGCAGGAACAGGCCGTAAGGCGAGTCAAACTTGAACTCTACCGTCTGCTCATCGATTTTACGAACCTTGACGGGTTTGCCAGCGACCGTGAAGGTAGGATTCTTGGCCGGCGAAAGCGCCGGGTTCATGAATACATCCTCGTACCAGAACATGATGTCGTCGACGGTGAAAGGCTGACCGTCGCTCCACTTCAGGCCCTTGCGAAGCGTGAAAGTGTAAGTTGTGGCGTCATCGGAAACGGTGAATTTTTCGGCCAGCGACGGCTCCACCTTGCTCCATTTGGGATCCCACCTGACGAGCAGTTCGTTGGCAATCGTTCGCGTCAGATTGTACTGATCGCCGTTCGCCAGAATGGTCGTCCGCAACGTACCACCATACTTGCCGACACCGTCCACCATCGTCTCGACAAACGGATTTTCCGGCAGCCGCTCAGCCACGGCAGGCAATGTACCCGCCTTCACCTGCTCCTCAAGCGCGGGCGCCTGTTTGTAGTCTGCCGCCCACGTCGGAAACAACCCAGCCGAAAGTGCGACCGTGACGATTGCAGCAGACACACCAAGTCGATTCAGCACACGCTGATAGCTCATAAATTCTCCTCCCGCCGAATATCGGCTCTCCCGAAACGCACCCTCCCCGGGCACACATCACACGATAACTCACAGATCGTACATTATTTGTCAACAGCGATGTACGCTCTTTACGTTTTGCTATTGGCGACGGGAAAGAAAATGGATTAAAAGCAACCTCATGAGCACAATTTTAAAGCTGGAAACAACCGACACGGAAAACGCGAAACCGAGTGATGAAGCTGGCGCCTCGATCTACGAGCGCTTGCGTGACGACATCATTTCCGGTCGCGTCAAAGCCAATGAGAGGCTGAAGGTTGCCGAACTCGCAACCCGGCTTGGGACATCAACCAACCCGATCCGCGAGGCGCTGCAACAGCTTCGAGGTGAGGGCTTCGTCGTGATGAGCCCCAACCGGGGCGCACGCGTGAGGCCGATCGACGAAGATTTCGTACGTGACATCTGCGAAATCGAAGTGCTGATCGAGCCTGCGCTCACACGCTGGTTCGTAAGCATTGCCACGCACAGCGACATCGCCGAACTGGAGCGTCTGCAGGGAGCGATCGAAAAGATGAACTTCGGCGACGAGATGGCTCACTCCAACCTCGACCTGCAGTTCCATCAGCTGATGTACAATCGGCACTACAATCGTCATGCCGTGGAACTCTGGGTGCGTCATCGCCACATCCTTTGGGCGATTAGCAGAGGATTTCCGACCTCCCTCAGTCGCCAGGCCAACGTGCTGGCCGAACACCGAGAACTTATAGCCTGCGTCAAAGCGCAGGATGCGGAAGGCGCAGCTGATGCGATAGCACGCCATGTGGAAGGCTCAGGCAGGCACATCATAGAACGCATGCGCCTTAGCAAAAGGTAAGTGATATAGCTCCCCGCGCTGATATTGGAACGATCGACAAAGCTCCAAGAAAGCTGCCTTGCGACCTATCCGTTTTGTGAAGGCCGTCTGCATCGACGGTCAGCCAGCACCGCGGGCGAAAGGCGCGCGTCTCGACACCGCCACCGCCACCAACTTATTACCGCGTCTGCGGCTATAATGGTTGTCCTGCGCAGGCGGATAGATGTATTCAAGGGGCCAAATATTCACTCAAACCTGCAGGCACATGGAAACTTCGCTTTATCTGCCCGTCAAAGGCTTCCTTGAGAAGGCGGGTTACACTGTCAAAGGCGAAGTTGGCGGCTGTGACCTCGTTGGCTTGAGCGATACGGATTCCTCCGTGGTCGTGGTCTGCGAGCTAAAGCTCAGCTTCAATCTGGAACTCATTTTGCAGGCCGTCGATCGCGCCACTATAGCGGACGAGGTCTGGATCGCGGCCAGAGTTTCAGCCAGGGGTAAAGGCCGCGAGGCTGACAAACGCTACCGCGATCTCTGCCGCAGGCTCGGCGTCGGCATGCTCGGCATTTCCGATGCTGGAGACGTCAGCATTATCGTCAACTCCGTAACACCGATGCCACGAACCAATCCGAAACGGCGTTCGAGGCTTATGCGTGAACACCAAAGGCGACGCGGCGATCCGGCCGTCGGTGGAAGCACACGCGCGCCTATAATGACCGCCTATCGCCAGCAGGCGCTCGGCTGCGCTTTGGCTCTCGCAACTGGACCGATGCGTGTGCGTGAAATCAGATCAAGCGTCCCGGATGCCGGGAAGATTCTGCTGGCCAACGTCTATGGCTGGTTTGAGCGGCTCGACAGAGGAGTGTATGGCTTGACCGAGGCAGGTCGGCAAGCACTCCAGCAATGGCCGCCGCAAGAAACGCCGGTAACAGCGATAGCGCCCGCCTGATTCTGTTCCGCACCGGAACGCGACGTTGCCTCACGACATATCGCTTTCCAGGCCACTCGACCACTCACTGCCAGGAACCAGCCCTGCGGGCTTCACACTTCGACAGGCTCGCGAACATCATCCAAGAGAAAGTGCACGATTACATAATTCGTCGTATATTTCTGACCGCTATCGGAGACACTCTCAACGCTGCCACCGTCGGAGGGATGCCATTTCTGGTAATGAGGATTGTTGGCGATCAGCGTAATCGCCTTGCCCGAAAACCGGCCATTCAACCGGTAACGGGCCTCTGCCAGATGCCAAATCTTCTCAAAATCCTGCTGGCTGATACGGCTTTTCAAAGCCTTCCTGGATACCACCTCTCCGGGCGAACTATCATCCTGTGCCGCCGATGGAATATGCAGGTCAACCTCTTCCGCACCGTCCAGCAGAAAGGCAAAGTCGTCTGGCCACATCCGTCTCACGTATCGCTCCTCCCAAAGCTTAACGTCCTACAACACAATCATGATAGCGCCTCCGCCGCGAGAGGCAATGGCGGATATGAACATACGTTCTCAGCAGTCCCCACCGCTCCTTATCGTCGCCCCATTTTTTCCGTCGACAACATATGTTCGAGGCATATTCTCATCAGCCAGCATAACGCAAAAAACGCGTCCCGTGGGGCCAGCACATTGCATGCTTCAGCACGGCATCGAATGAAATCAACTAATTCGGGGGGAGGGAATATCACGCATCAGCGTTTGACTATGGCGGAGAGGGTGGGATTCGAACCCACGATACCCTTGCAGGTATGCCGCATTTCGAGTGCGGTGCATTCGACCACTCTGCCACCTCTCCGCATGCGCGAACGCTTGCGTTGCGCGCTCCTCTTAAACATCAATGGCGTGACTGACAAGGGGAATTTCGTGTTTGTGTCACAAATTATTCGTCATGGATGAGGCTCGGGAAATGCATCGGCTTCTGGCCGTTTTCGCAGATATTTTTAAGGTGACGCGCACAATCCGCAGGGGTGCGCGTCACATTCGATAGCAGCGTCAGATCCGTTGATAACGCCGCAGGATTTCCAGGATTTTTTCATCCTGCGCTTTATCCGGCAGAAGGGCAGGTTGGCGGCTGGCGCCGACGGATGGGTCCTGGAGATAAAGCGAGCGTTTGACCATGGCCGGTGCGAAGCCGAGGGTATAGAGATCGGTGCGGAAGTCGGCGTAGATTGCCTGCTGGCGTTCGGCCTCGGTGATGTCACCGGCGTTGAAAGCATTGAGAATGCCGGCCAGCACATCCGGCAGCGCGTTGCCAAGGCCGGAAATGCAGCCTGCGGCACCGTTCTGCAACGACCAGAGAACGAGGTGATCCGGGCCGGAATAAACCTCGAAACCGGGCATCTCCTTTGCCACCTGAAGATAGGCTTCGAGCGTCTGCTGCGCGCCGCCGGAATCCTTGATGCCGGCGATATTGCCGTGGGTGGCGAGTTTGCGGGCGGTTTCCGGCTCTATGTGGTTCTGGGTGCGGGCGGGAATGTCATAGAGATAGACCGGTGTTTCAATGGCGTCGGCCACCGTCGAGAAATGGCGGATCAAGCCGTCCTGCGTGCAGGCGATGAAGAAGGGCGTGATGACGGCGATACCGTTGACGCCGATACGGTCGAAGGCTTTGGCAAGTTGCAGGGTTTCGAAAGTGGCGGGCATGCCGGCATTCACGATGACCTTGGCACGGCCTGCAACTTCATCCACCACCTCTTCCGTCAGCCGGATTTTTTCCGCATGCGTCAGCGCGGTAAAATCGCCATTGGTGCCGGCGCACATGATGTTGTTGCCGGCCGCCACCTGGCGGCGCACCTGTGCGCGGGTCGCTTCGTAATTGATGGTTTCGTCCTCGTTGAAACAGGTGACGAGCGCGACGAAAGCTTGTTTGCTCATGAAAGAACTCCGCTTGAATTTCCGATGGCGTTGCCGGCGACGGCCGGATGACGCTGAGATTGCATATCGGGGTCGGGATCGAGGCTCGCGGATAGAAGGGCACGGGTATAGGCCTCGCGCGGCGCTTCGAACACCTGTCGGACGGTGCCGAACTCCACAACCTCTCCACGTTGCATGACCATGACGTGATCGGCAAAATCCCGAACCACCGGCAAATCATGCGCGATGAAGATGAAGGAGAGGCCCATTTCGCGGCGCAGCTTGTCCAGCAGTGCGATAACCTGCGCCTGAACCGAAACGTCGAGCGCCGAGACCGCCTCGTCGCAGATGATGAGCTTCGGTTCCAGCGCCAATGCGCGGGCGATCGCGATCCGCTGCCGCTGGCCGCCGGAGAACTGGTGCGGATAACGACGCATATGTTCCGGTGAGAGACCCACCTGATGCAGCAATTCGGCAACCCGCTCACGCCATCTTGCTCTGGGCAATATCTCCGGATGGATGATCCAGGCCTCGGAAATCAGCTGGAACACCGTCATGCGAGGATTGAGCGACTGGGTGGGGTCCTGAAACACCATCTGCAAATCGCGCCGGAGCGCAAAGAGTTCGGCAGGCGGAAGCTTGAAGAGGTCGCGCCCCTTCCACAAGGCGCTGCCCGCATCCGGCTCATCCAGCCGCAAGAGAATACGCGCCAGCGTCGACTTACCGGAACCGCTTTCGCCGACGACCGCGATGGTTTCGCCTTCCATGAGGTCGAAGGAAACGCCCTTCAGCGCCTCGAAGGCGCCGTAACGCTTGCGCACATCACGCACGCTGAGCAGCGCTTCGCCCGCCGCCTGCGGCTCGTGCATGTCGCCCCTGCCGGGTGCGGCGCTGATGAGCTTGCGGGTATAGGGGTGCTGCGGATTGCGATAGACCTCGCGAACCGTGCCGGCCTCGACCAGAACGCCCTTTTCCATCACTACGACGCGATCGGCGATTTCGGCGACGACGCCGAGATCGTGGGTGATGATGAGCACGGCCATGCCGGTTTCCCGCTGCAATTCCTTGAGCAGCGAAAGCACCTCGGCCTGCACCGTCACGTCAAGCGCGGTGGTCGGTTCATCCGCGATCAGGAGGTCGGGCCGAAGCGCCAACGCCATGGCGATCATGACGCGCTGGCGCTGGCCGCCGGAAAATTCATGCGGATATTTCTTCAAGGCCCCGTCCGGGTCGGGAATGCCGACGCGGGCGACAAGCCGCCTCGCCTCCGCTTCGGCCTTTGCCTTGTCCATGCCGTGGGTGGTCATCGCCTCACGGATCTGCCAGCCGACGGTATAGACCGGATTGAGATGGCTGAGCGGATCCTGAAAGATCATGGCGATACGCCGGCCGTTGATCTCGCGGCGCGCTTCGGCCGGCATGGTCAGAAGGTCCTGGCCGTCGAGCAATATCTGACCGCCGCTGATATGCCCGGGCGGCATGTCGATGAGGTTCATGATGGCCGAGGACGATACCGACTTGCCCGAACCGCTTTCGCCGAGGATGGCCAGCGTTTCGCCACGGTCGATATGGTAGGAGACATCCTTCACCGCATGGACGACACCGCTTGCGGTGTGGAACTCCACGGAAAGGTTGCGCACGTCGAGAAGATGGTCAGCCATGCTTGCGGCCTTTCATTTCCAGCCGCCAGCGCTGCACGGGATCAAGCGCGATGCGCAGCCAGTTGGAAAGCAGGTTGAGCGACAGGGTGGTAAGGATGATGGCAAGTCCCGGCCAGAAGGACAGCCACCAGGCATTGGTGAGATATTGCCGCCCCTGCGAAATCATCAGGCCCCAGGTGATTTCCGGCGGTTGAATGCCGATGCCGAGGAAGGACAACGCGCTTTCCGCCAGCATCACATAGGCGAAATCGAGCGTGGCAAGCGTCGTCAGCGTCGGCAACACGACGGGCAGGATGTGGCGGAACAGGATGCGTTTGCCCGATGCGCCCATGACCCTAGCCGCCTGCACGAACATGCGCTCGCGCACTTCCAGCACCTCCGCCCTCGTGGTGCGGATGTAAACGGGAATGCGGGTGATGGCGAGAACCAGCATCAGGTTGAGGATGGAGGAGCCGAGCAGATAAAGCACGATGACCGCGATCAGCAGCGACGGGAACGACATGATCACATCGGCGAGCCGCATGATGATCTGGCCGACACGGTTGGAGGAAAAACCGGCGATCAGCCCGAGCACGGTGCCAGTGATGGCGGAAAGAAGCACCGCGCCGGCCGCGATCATCATCGTATTTTGCGTGGCGGCGACAATGCGCGCGAGAAGCGAACGGCCGAGCGCATCCGCTCCCAACCAGAAATACCACTCGCGCTGCCAGTCGAACGGGGCGAGGTTGCGCCCGCGCAGGTTCTGTTTCGTCGCCAGATCGCCAAGCCATGCCGGGCCGACAAAAGCGAGGATAACGACGATGATGAGAAAGATCGCGGCGCAGAGCGCGAATTTATCCGCCCACAACATGCGCAGCATGCGTGTTGCGAAGGAAGGCTCGGCGATGATCTCGGTGTCGGCGCTGGAAAGGCTCATGGCTGAACGGCCTCCTCAGTGCCGGATACGCGGATCGAGGAGCGCATAGGCGATATCGATCAGAAGATTCATCAGGAAGATCGCCAGCGCGGTCACGAGAATGGCGGCCAGCACGACGTTGAAATCGCGCTGAAGAATGGAATCGATCATCAGCTTGCCGACACCGGGAAAACCGAAAATCGTTTCGACGATGACGGCGCCGTTGAGAAGGCTTGCCGCCTGGTCGCCAATGACGGTGATGACCGGCAGCATGGCGTTTCGCAAGGCGTGAATAAAGATGATCGGACCCGACTTCACGCCCTTGGCGCGCGCCGTTTTGACATAGGCCGAGGACAAAGCGCCGATCATCGAGCCGCGCACCACCTGTACGATAATGCCGAAGGGGCGCACGAACAGGACCGCAATCGGCAATATCCAGTGCAGCACGGAGCCCGTGCCCGACGTGGGCAGCCAGGCGAGATTGACGGAGAATACGACGATAGCGACAATCGCCAGCCAGAAATCCGGAACGGATGCACCGATGAGCGAGATGCTCGAGGCCATGCGGTCGAAGAAGCCGCCGGAGCGGAAAGCCGCAAGCGAACCGACAACGATGGCGGCGGTGGTGACGAGCGACATGGTGATGACCGCAAGCCACAGCGTCCAGACGAAAGCCTCCAGCACCACATCCAGCGCCGGGCGGGCTTTCCTGAGCGATTCGCCGAGGTCACCCGTCATCACATCGCCCGCATAACGCAGGAACTGCACCATCAGCGGATCGTTCAGCCCGTGCAGCGCCCGGAACTGCTGCTTCAACTCTTCCGAAGCTTCCACCGGCAGAAACAGTGCGGCCGGGTCTCCCGTCAGGCGGGACAGGAAGAAAACCATGACGATGAGGCCGATCAGAGAGATCAGGCTCGCAACGGAACGTTTTCGGATGAAGCTCAGCATGGTTGCCTCCGGTTTTTCAATGCGGCGGCGAAGCTTTCGCCGCGCCGCCGCTTCTCAATTGACAAGACGCGGGGTCTTATTTGATGCCGATTTCCGAAAGCTGCAGCATCGAGTTGGTGGCGATGGTGGGCTTGAAGTCCAGCCGCTCCGAGACGCGGGAGAAGCCGACCATGTGGAACAGCAGCACATCCGCCACCACATCGTCGTGCAGATAGGCGATGAGTTCCGACCAGAGCTTGGCGCGCTCGTCACCCACGGCTGCGGATGCACGTTCGATCAGATCGTCCACCTTCTTGTCCGAGAAGCCCGACTGCGTGCCCTTGGTGGCATATTTGAAGAACATGGTGAAGGACGGGTCGCCCTTGGAATTATCGTGCATGGCGGCTACGATCTGCGGTCCACGGCCTTCCTTGAAGGGCTTGGAGTAATAGCTTTCGTGCTCGGCCACTTCCACGAATTTCAGGTCGATCTTGAAGCCGACATCCTGCAATTGCTGCTGGATCGCCTCCATGATCTCGGTGACGTTGGGGAAATTCGCGGTGCGCGCGATGATGGTGATCGGCGTATCCACCTTCACACCGGCAGCCTTTGCTTCCTCAAGCAGCTTCTTTGCGCCCTCGGGGTCATAGGGGAAGACCTTGACGTCGGGGTTCCAGCCAAGCGTGGTCGGCGGAACGAGCGCGGTGGCCAGCACGGCACCCTCCGGAACAAGCGTGCCGAGGAAGGCCTGCCGGTCGATGGCAAGGTTGAGTGCGCGGCGCACCCGCACATCGTTCAGCGGCGCAATATTGTGATCGAGACGCATATAGACCGTCTCGCTGTCGAGATAGGAAAAGTCGGTTTTCGTATTGGTAGCGTCGAGCTGCGAAATGGAAGGTGAAAGATCGGCTTCACCGGTCTGCACCATGGCGGCGCGAACCGAAGGATCGGCGCGGAAAAGATAGGTCGCTTCCGTCACCTGCGGCTTGGCGCCCCAATAATCGTCGCGTGCTGTGAGGACAATCTGCTGGCCCGGTGTCCAGTTGGTCAGCTTGTAAGGCCCGGTGCCAACAGGCTCGCGGATGAATTCCATCTTGGTTTCTTCGGGAACGATGGTGACAAGCGACATCAAGAGCGGCAGAATGGGCTGCGCCGGGTCGGTCTTGAAGTCGATCGTGTGATCATCAACGATCGACGGGGTCACCGTCATGCCGCCGAAATAACGACGGGATTCGCAGGCGTTCTTGTCGCTCATGATGCGTTCGAAGCTGTGCTTGACGTCCTTGGCATCGAATGCCGTGCCATCGGAAAACTTCACGCCTTCACGCAGGTGGAAACGCCAGCTGCCATCGGCATTCTGCTCCCACTTCTCGGCAAGGCGCGGCTGAACACCCTTCTTGCCGCGCACATCAAGCTCGGTCAGCGTCTCGCTGACATTTTCCATGATAATGCGGCCGATATTGGAGCGGGTCGCCATGCAGGGTTCAAGCAGATCAGCTTCTTCCGCCAGCACGATCTTGATCGGCCCCGATGCCGCAAGCGCCGGCGAAACCGCGGCGCTGAGGGAACCCAAGACAAGGGCGCCCGCAATCAATGACTTCTTCATTCCGTTCTCCTCCCAGATTCAGAAATTCAGCAACATGGCGGCGCGCCGCAAGGGGCATCTGAAAAATCCCCGTCTCCTGTATTGAGGAGCATGACATGCGGATGATTGTCTCCTCCACCCGTGAGCAGAGCATCGACGTTATCGCATTTTTTGTCAATTTATTTTTCGAATGCGATTTTTATTCAAGCCAAATCCATTAATTTTATTATTTAAAAACAATTATTTAATTCAGAAAATCAAAAATACAGGATCCTTTCTTTTCATCAAATAAACTTGACAACTTTTTGAATATGTCATTTTCATCGAGACAAGAGGAGACCACGATGACCCCTGACGACATCGCTCAAGCCATGACCGGAGCCATCCATGCCGTGTCGCAAAACCGGCAGGAAGCGTTCCTGCCGTCACCCATGATCCAGAACCATGCGAGCTTCCTGCACCTTCTGGATGACGGCACCTTGCTCTGCGCCTGGTTCGGCGGCACGCTGGAAGGAAAATCGGATATTTCGATTTTCGCATCCGTGCTGACAGCGGGCGCAACCCGCTGGGGACCGCCGCAGCGCCTGAGCCACGACCCCGCCCATTCCGAACAGAACCCGGTCCTCTTCACTGCGCCGGATGGCGTTCTCTGGCTGTTTCACACAGCCCAACCCTCCGGCAATCAGGATGAATGCCGCATTCGCATGGCACGCATCCACCGCGATGCGACTGCACCGGAAAAGCTTATTTCCGACGAAGGACGTTTTCTCGATCTCCCGCAGGGCTGCTTCATCCGCGCGCCGCTTCGCATCCGCGATGACGGCGCCTGGCTGCTGCCGATCTTCCGCTGCGTCCAACGCCCCGGCCAGAAATGGAACGGCAGCCACGATACGGCAGCGCTCGGCATATCCACGGACAATGGCGCGACTTGGCAATTGCAGGAACTGGAGGAATCGACCGGCTGCGTGCATATGAGCCTGGTCGCGGTGACGGATGGCCACTACGCCGCCTTCTTCCGCCGCCGTCAGGCCGATTTCGTCTTTCGCACGGAAAGCGCCGATGGCGGCCGCTCGTGGTCAAAGCCGCAGCCGACCGATGTGCCCAACAATAATTCCTCCATTGCGATCATCAGGCTGAACGATGGCAGGCTGGCCATGATCTGCAACCCCGTCAACGCCGCGCAGTCGAGCGATCGCCGCGCCTCGCTTTATGACGAGCTAGGAGAAGAAGACGACAGGCCGGATGCCGATCCGAGCGGCGGCTGTGTGCCGGTCTGGGGCGTGCCGCGCGCGCCGGTTTCGATCCGCCTGTCCGACGATGGCGGGCGCAGTTTTACCACCCGGATCCTGATCGAAGACGGGCCGGGCACCTGCCTTTCGAACGATTCGACCGATGGACGCAATCTGGAAATGTCCTATCCGTGGCTTCTGGAAGCGCCGGACGGTACGCTGCATGCGAGCTACACCTATCATCGCCGCGCAATCAAATATGTCCGGCTGGCGCCCGGCTGGGCTAACAAGAACGACGGGAGACAAAGATGAGCAACATCATTGGCATCACCATGGGCGACCCCTGCGGTGTCGGCCCCGAGATCACGGTGCGGGCGCTCGCCGAAATGTCTGCCCCGGATCGCGTGGCGACGCGGATTTACGGCAACCTCACCACGCTGGAAGCGGCGCGGGATGCGCTCGGCGTTGATATCGATCTTTCTCAGCGCGTGGTCGACCTGCCCGTGGATGGCGCGCCGCTGCCCTGGGGTACATTGTCGCCAGTGGCCGGAGACGCCGCGTTCCGCTTTATCGAAAAGGCCGTTCGTGATGCCGAAGCGGGCGCAATCGGCTGCATCGTCACCGCGCCGATCAACAAGGAAGCCTTGAACCTCGCCGGTCATCATTATGACGGGCACACCGGCATGTTGCGAAGCCTCACCGGCTCCTCGGCCGCCTATATGCTGCTCGCCTCCGAACGGCTGAAGGTCATTCACGTTTCCACTCATGTCTCCCTGCAGGAAGCCATTCGCCGCGCGACGACGGAGCGGGTGCTGGCGACCATCCGTGCCGGCAATGCGCATCTGAAGCGCATCGGTTACGAGCGGCCGCGCATCGCGGTTGCCGGCATCAATCCACATTGTGGTGAAAATGGCCTGTTCGGCACCGAGGATGACGACCAGATCGCACCGGCAGTCGCAGCCGCACGCGCCGAAGGCATCGAGGTGCAGGGACCGATTTCCGCCGATACCGTTTTCCATCGGGCTTATTCCGGCGCTTTCGATCTCGTCGTCGCGCAATATCACGATCAGGGCCATATCCCGATCAAGCTTGTCGCTTTCGACACCGCCGTCAATGTCTCGGTCGATCTGCCGATAGACCGCACCTCCGTCGATCACGGCACGGCTTTCGATATCGCCGGCAAGGGCATCGCCGATCACGGCAACATGAAAGAGGCGATCGCCTATGCGCGCAGGCTCGTGGCGGGCAAGGAGCGGAAGGAATGAGCATCATGTCGACAGCTCCCATTCTCATCCACCAGCCACGACGGCTCGCCGTTGGCGCTGGCACCATTTCACAGGTCGGCACCTGGGCGGGAAAAACCGCATCGACCCTGATTATCGCCACACCGTTGACGGCAAAATTTGCCGAACGGCTGCAATTGCAGGGCCCTTTCACGATCTTCGACGCCATTCCCGGCGAGCCCGACACCGCAACGCTCGATGCCGCCCTTGCCGCGGCGCGCGCTGCCCAACCCGATCTCGTCATCGGCCTCGGTGGCGGTTCCGTAATGGATGTGGCGAAGCTGGTCGCCGCCCTCTGGAATTCCAGCCAGTCGCTTGAAGACGTGGCCGGACCGAACAGGGTTGCCGGGCGCGACACACGGCTGGTGCAGATCGCCACCACCGCCGGCACCGGCTCGGAGGCCGGCATCCGCTCGCTCATCACAGACCCGGTGAAAGGCAGCAAGATCGCGGTCGAAAGCCCTTATCTGATCGCGGATTTCGCCGTGCTTGATCCGGAACTCACCTATTCCGTGCCATCGGCCGTAACGGCGGCAACGGGGGTGGATGCCATGGCCCATTGCGTGGAAGCCTTCACCAACCGCAAGGCCCATCCGATGATCGACGGTTTCGCCCGCATGGGCTTTGCACTGGTCGGCAAATATCTGGCGCGCGCCGTTCGTGATGGCGCGGATACTGAGGCGCGGGAAGGCATGATGCTCGCTTCCTATTATGGCGGCATCTGCCTCGGCCCGGTCAATACGGCGGCCGGCCACGCCATCGCCTATCCGCTCGGCACGCTTCTCAACCTGCCGCATGGGCTGGCAAACGCCATCGTCTTTCCGCATGTTCTGGCCTTCAACCAGCCTTCGGTTTCGGCGAAGACGGCGGAAGTGGCGGGAGCGCTCGGGCTTCGCGAACATCTTTCACCTGATGATCTGCGCAAGGCGGCAACCGATTTCTGTGTCGGGCTCGGTATCGAAATGTCGCTCGCACGGCATGGCGCGACTGAGGCCGATCTTCCCCGCTACGCCGAGGATGCGCACGCCATCCGCCGGCTGATGGATAATAATCCGGTCGATATGAGCCTTGAAGACGTGCTCGGTATTTACCGCCGCGCTTTCTGAGCGGAAATCCGTTGCGCGCTCCCGCGCATCGGTCTGCGGCTGCTTCCTTAATCCGCGTGCGAAGATTCAAACAGGCGGTCACGCGATCCCGTCAGATGCTGAAGCATCAGCTGGCGGGCCGCCTCCGCATCCCCTTCCGCAATCGCCTTTGCAATCGCCTCGTGCTCGGCAAAAACACGGGCAAGGCCTGACGCCTCACGCTTCACCGACATGCCGTGGAACTTCATGCCCATGGCAATATGATCTTTCAGGGCCTCCATCGCGGTGGAGAAATAGCTGTTCCTTGCCGCCCGCGCGATGGCGAGGTGAAACTGATAGTCGGCATCCTCGCGGTGGGACTGGCGATTGGTGGCGTCCCGCATCAGCTCGAGCGCCTTTTTGATCGCTGCAAGCCTCTCGCCATCATGTCGCAGCGCCGCCGCCGCAGCGGCGGCAGGCTCCAGCGTCAGTCGAAATTCGTAACAGTTCAGAAGGTCTGCGACATTTTCCAATTGCCCGAAACCGAGTGGCTCGCGCAGGCCGAAGGCCCGGACATAGCTGCCGGAACCCCTGCGGGAATAGATAAACCCCTGCTCACGCAGCCGCCGCAGCGCCTCGCGAACAACCGGCCTCGAAACTTCGAATTCCATGGCCAGTTCATGTTCGGTCGGCAGCCGTTCATCCGGCTTATAGGCACCGGATTTGATCGCCCGATGCATTCTCTCGAAAATAATGTCCGGAAGTGCCTTGCGCGCCGTTTCTTTCATCAGCCCCATCTGGTCAGCTCTCTCCAGCGTCATTGTCGCCAAGCATCATTTTCGCGATCCGTTTCAACGTGTCAGCTTGCCCAAAACCGCCGGATTTCGCAATGATGCATTGGTCACCGGACCAGCCAACCCCAAGACCGGGCAGGCATTCGCCGGCAAGACGCAGACGCGAAATGCCCATGGCGCGCAACACGGCTTCGGCCGTGGCTCCGCCCGACAAAAGCAGCGTGGCAGCCCCGGCGGTAAAGAGTGGAACGACCCCCTGCCCCAGCCGTTCGGAAACGTCGAGCGGCGAAAGATCATCCGTTCCCTGCGTCGCCTGAATGAGCGTCAAACGGGAACCTGCCTGTGCCTGAGAAGGGACTGCGCCACCGGGCGCGTCGACAATAGACGCCAACCCTTCACCCTTCAGGACTTCAATCTGCCCGACGGTGATCGGATCTCGCGACCCGATGACAAAAAGCCCATTGCCCGAACGAATGGTTGCCGCTTCAGACGCCGCTCTTCCCGTCATCGTCTCGGCCAGCGCCTCGGCAAGCCCGCGCGCACCCACCAGGAGATCAACGCCTTCTGCCCGTCCGGCAACAAGAGCCTCACTCATCTCCGCCTTGGATCGGGTATCGGGTATTGTACAGCGGCCAGCATGCTGACCCAGCCTTTCACGGACCGGAATGGTGCCATCGACACCGAAACCGGACACCGCCCCATTAATGACAACGCGCGCGAAATCCGGAATGGCGGGAGCGACAAGCGCATGCCGATAGGAAATCGCATCCATTTCCGCCGCGATATGTCCCTTCAGGCGGGAATCGATCTTCTTGAACAAAACAATATCGGCCGGAACCAAGCCCAAAAGCTGCCGGGTGAGGCGGTACGCTTCATCGGCCTCTCCATCACGGCATCCCAGATTGACGCTGAGAACCTCCGGTGCATCCGCAAGCGCTGCGCAGACGCCATCAAGGCCGATAGCAACCTCGGTTGCAAGCCCGCGCCCGGCAAAGGGGGCAGCTGCGTCGAGCGCGCCGGTCAGATCGTCGGCAATAATCAACAGCACGGGCAAGGCCTTCAGAAAAGTTGTAATGTTTCTCTTCAAGAAATTTATTTATAATCAATAGATAACAACATGTGAATAACAAAAATAGGCGCTACTTGAATATTTGGATGAGGGCTGAATCTGGAACGGGCGAGCAGCCTCGGGCCGCACCATCATAAGCGGCGCCACGGGAAGACGTAGACGAGAGGGTTTCGTCGTTACAGGAAGCGGAAGGGCAGGCCGGAGATCAGCGCTTTGACAAATCGCTTTTTCTGAAAATGTCCGTTCAGCGATACGCGTGGCAGCAGCATCGGCTTTTCAAGACTATGTGGCCCCAGCACACCGGCCTGCGTGGTAACCGCCACGGAAAAACCCGCGTTAAACACCGCCTCCGCCTCACGCTCTCCGGCGGCCTTTGTCCAGCCATACGGATAGGAAAAGGACTGAGGCCGACGGCCAACATAGGCCTCCACCCGGTGCGTCGATTCCTCGATCTCGTCAGCAAGACGCGCCGCATCGATCCTGCGCATGTTCACATGCGTCATGGTGTGTGCGCCAAGGTGAGCCAGGGGATCATGCGACAGCGCCTTCAGTTCTGCCGCATCCATGACGAGTTCATCCACGATCGCGATGGGATCGATACCGTGTTGCCTCGCGACATGGTCAATCCGCTCCACCGCCTCATCCTCTGCTGTGGTCTGAACGAAATTTTCAAGACGTGTGAATGCTTCCGCTTTTTGCGAAAGGCTGGCGCACTTGACGTGTTCCGACCCGGACCCGAAATCAAAGTCAAACGACGTGACTTTTTGCGTCAGCGCAGCCGCGGATTCCCACCACACGCTACGCGTCCTCTCGACAAAACCCGGCGTGATGAAAATCGTATAGGGAACGCCGAATTTGCGGAAAACCGGAGCGGCATATTCCGCATTGTTGCGATAACCGTCGTCAAGCGTGAAGGCGCAAAACGCCCTCCTTTCGGAATTATCGGCAAGCAGGCCCGGCAGATCGTGCAGATGAACGGGAACCAGACCACATTCAAGGGCAGCCTCTATCGCCTCTTCCAGAAATTGCGGCGTGATCGACAAATGCGCATTGGGCGAAAAAGCTGATGTTTCTTCATGCGGGCGAACATGGTGCAGCGTGAAGATAACGCCACGCCCGGTAAAGGATGGAAAGGCCGAACGAACCGCGGGGAGGGAGCTCACCTCCAGTCCTGCCCGTATGGCCCCGTATTTCAGGGAGCGTTTCACCGACTTCAGCAGCATCCCTGCCGATTGCCGTGAATTCAGGCCGGGCAAAACCCGTTTTTTAATGACTCTCCAGACCGTGAGCGGCAGATCGATTAGGCCCGGCAAGGGGTCGTTGGTCGCAAAGGCAGCCCAGCTGCGGATTTTCCGCAAAGAGGCGAAATAGTCGCCGATACGCGTCTGACCACGCCGGTTCAACGTGAATGCCGCAACGGCATCCCGGACGAGATAGGACCAGGATACGCCTTGCCGCGCACGCACGGCCTGACCGGTCGACACATCATTGGCGACCTGCCACAGCAAGGCGCCAAGATCGATACCGGCTGCCGAACACAGGCCGAACCAGGACCACGGGCGCGGATTGACATCGAGAAGTTTCAGCGATCCGTCCCTGCCGTCCTGCTTGAATTCCACCTCGACCAACCCGCTGTGACCGGCCGACTTCAATATTTTCCGGGCCGCATCGATTGCATCGGCATTGTCGACAACCTCAACGCAAGTGCTGGTATAACCGAAATCGACGGGATATTGGCGCGTGCGCCGGGCGGTGAATTCGGCAACCGGCTCACCGTTCCGCCAGAGCGCCGCATAGGAAAACTGGCTTTCTCCTCCGCCGGGAATAAGCTCCTGCACCACGACATTGCCGGCGCCGATCTCGCCGCTCGCCTCGGTAAAGGCGGCTTTCAACGCCTGCCGGTCATCGGCGCGGATGACCTTTGCCCGCGAAATCACGGTGTCGCCGCCACCCATGTTCGGCTTCAGGATAACGGGAAATGTCATGTCCAGCGCATCGGCGTCATCGGCAGATGTCAGGGCATAGGTGCGGGGAAAGCTGACACCAAGTTCCGCCGCACGCCTGTAGAGCAGCGGTTTCTCACACAGCCATTTAAGGGCTGTCCAGTCCGGCAGGACGATTTTGTAAAGGGCGGAAAGCTCCTCGCGATGTTCCGCAACGAGCTGCACCTCACCGTCTCCCGAAGGCACCAGAAGCCACCCTCTAAGGTCATGCTTCGTGGCCATTTCACGCAAAAACGATATTGCTCCGGCATCGCGCGGACCTGACCAGCGGATCGTTTCGCGCACGAAGCGGGACCAGCCCGGCAGGGGTGAATCATGTGTGAGATAGTGCACAGGCACATTCAGGGCGCCAAGGCTGCGGGCAAGGGCAAGCGTGCCGTGAGCGCCCCCAACAATAACAACTCCTGGAATGGTCAAAGTCTGATCCCCGTCCTACTCCACACCTTGATCGCAAAAATTGTTAAATAAATTGGATATTTCTAAAGTATCGAGCGGCGGCAGATCGAATTGCGGGAACCGAAGCGCCTTGCTCTTTCAACCTGTTGCAAGCAAGCGCTCCGGAATGTGCTTCGCGCGGATGCCGCCTCACGCCTCTTTGCGGACGGCGCGCGGCTCACCATTGTCATCCACCGCAACCATGATGAAGACGGCTTCCGTCACCTTTTCCCGGGAATCCTGATAATGCCTGCGGGTCCAGGCCTCGATCTTGAGCGTGACGGAGGTACGCCCGACCTTTTCGATCCTGGTGTAGACGCATAATGTATCGCCGATCTTGACCGGCTTCTTGAAGACGATCTCATTGACCGCCACGGTGACGGTACGGCCGCCGGCCACATCATTGGCGCGGACGAAAGCGGCAAGGTCCATCTGCGACATCACCCAGCCGCCGAATATATCTCCGGCCGGATTGGCATCCGCCGGCATGGCAAGCGTTCTGAGCGTGAGTTCCATATCTGCGGGCGGTTGCTGGTCCATCTCTCAAAATCCTTTTCACAAACCTCCCGCCGCCGGACTTAAACAACCGCGCGCCATCAGCCAATAGCCGATTTTTCGCGGCAGCCCCTCCAAAACAGCAAGGAATCACAAGGCCATCGTAAGCTTCGGTTAACCATGATGGGGCACGATTCCAAAAAACGCGAGGGCGTGCAAATGGCCTATGACTGGAGTGGAAACAACGCGATACAGCAACGCTACGACCGCATCATTCTGGCGGTCGCCGGCGTCGTCGCCATCAGCCTTGCGACCGGTACCCTCTTCCTGCGCTCGCAGGAAGGGCCGGGCAACACCATAAGCCTTGCCAAACAACAGCGGCTCGATTCGGAAAAATGGCACTTGCGGCTCTGAGCCGACAAGACCTGTGATACCGCGCCCCTATTGCGGAGCGATATCCGGCTTCAACGGACTTTCTTTTGCAGGGGCATGGTCCAGATGGGCCACGGCCGGAGACAGAACCGACAGGAACGTCTCTGACCGGCCGATATAGACAATCGCCACACCCTCAATACCGTGTAAAACCTCCGCCAGCGTATCCTGCGTCTGTTTTTCCAGCCCTTCCAGCAAATCGTCGATGACGATGAATTTCGGTTTGAGCAACAGGGCATTGGCGATCCGGATGCTCGCCTGCTCATCCGAATCCAGTCTCTTGTCCCAGCGAATATTTTCGTCCAGACGGGGAGCCATCTCGCCAAGCCCGCATGCGGTGAGCGCCGCGACATAATCTTCCTCGGTGAACCGCTGGGGTGCACGCGGATAGGCGAGAATTTCGCGCAGCGTGCCGGTCGGCAGATAACCATGCTGGGCAATGAAAAGCGTATCGGATTGTTCGGGCATTTCTATCCTGCCCTGCCCCCACGGCCACAGGCCCGCCATGGCAGCAAACAGCAGCCGCCGGTTCACGCCCTGCTCGCCATTGATCATCAGGCGATCGCCGGGACCGATTTCAACCTCGCCCTCGCGCAGCCAGAAACCCCGCTCCAGATCCTGCCCTCCCGCATCGCGGCAGATAATGACCGACTGAAGGTGGATTTTTCCGTTGTCGGCGCTTCGTTGGAGATCGATCGCCAGCCCATGCTGTTCGACGCTGTCCATCTGGATCAGGGCGTTGCGAAACACCGAAACGCGCTGCAACGTGGCCTTCCAGCTGGCGATCGGCCCAAAATTGTCGATATACCAGCGAAGAGCCGTATTGACCTGGTTGAAAGCACCAACGGCCATCATCAGGCCGCCAAATGTCAGGTTTCCGGAAAAATAAACCGGTGCGGCGATGAGAATGGGCGCGACGACCGCCAACCAGCCGTAGCCGGAAGACACCCAGGTGAGATGGGTGAGCGCCATGGCCAATCCGCGGATCACGCCGAGTACCGCATCGATGTCGACGCCGATCCGCCGCCGCTCGTTTTTTTCGCCGCGCGCAAGCGTAATCGCCGCCAGATTCTCACTAGCGCGCATCAGGGAAAAGCGCAGTTCGGCCTCTTTTGAATAACGCTCTGCATTAAGCCCAACCAGACGGTAGCCGACAAGGTTGCTGAGCAGAGACGCCGAGCCCGCATACAGGATCGCCGCCCAGACCATGTATCCCGGAATGGGGACGAGATCGCCATTGATGGTGATGGAGAAACCCGCCGAAAGCGACCACAAAACGCCGATAAAGCTGATGAGCAGGATCGTCGCATTCACAAGGCCGATGGAAAGCGCCGTGCTGCTTTCCGCCAGATTGCGGACATCGTCATGCAGGCGCTGGTCCGGATTGATCGCAATGGTGCCGAAACCGGCAAGGCGCGCAGCGCGACCCGGTTTCAGCCATTGATCCACCATGTCCTTGGCAAGACCCTCGCGCATGTTCAGCGCCGTCATCTGGTTGAGCCAGGTCTGAATGACGTTGAGCAGCAGCAGCAGCCCGGCAATGATGGCGAAAACCTCAAGCTGGTGAAGGAAGGCGTCGAGATCGCGCCGCTCCAGCGCATTGTAAAACGGGGCGTTCCATTCATTCAGCCTGATCTGCCCATAGGCGGTGAGCAATATCACCGTCAAAAGGGCTATCGACAGCAATATCAGCCGGTTGCGCACGGGAGACGTCCAGAAGGCACGCCCCATCATGCGCAGCTGCGCAGGAAAATCGAGGTCGAAGCCCGAAAGGTTGGCCGCGCTCTTGCGCTGATCGTCGGTCACCGTGGTTGCCATTCATTCCATTCCGAAACGTCAGTCGGCAAAGAAAGCGGGCCGCGACCCTGCGTCTTGCGATGCCAAGCAATAACACGCCGTTGGACCTTGTCCACAATCCTGTCGAAATCCCCGCGGGTACGGTTGAAAAGCCCGGACAATTCTTTGTGCGGGCAAACATCGCGGCCTGTACCAACAATGCGATAGCCCCCGGAAATGATCCTTGCTTTCTTTTCCTGCATTGCACAAAATCCGAATAATTTCAGAGGGGCGGATAAACCGCATAAACCGGAAAAACCGGGCAAGGCAGATTAATGGCGATCAAAGCGAGCATCTATCATCTGACGCATTATAAATATGACAATCCGGTTCGCCTTGGACCACAGATCATAAGATTAAAGCCCGCCTCCCATTCCAGAACCCGCGTCATCAGCCATTCGCTCAAGGTTTCTCCCTCCAACCACTTCGTGAACCTTCAGCAGGACCCTTACGGCAACTACCTCGCCCGTTTCGTTTTTCCCGAGCCGGCGACGGAGTTCAAGATCGAGGTCGATCTTGTCGCCGATATGACGGTTTACAACCCGTTCGATTTCTTCGTCGAGGAAGAAGCGACCAAGTGGCCGTTCGATTATCCGCAGGAACTGCGGGAGGATCTGTCCATCTACATGAAACCGGAGCCGATCGGCCCCCTGTTCACAGCGTTCATGGCCACCGTCGACCGCACGCCCGGACAGCCGACAGTCGATATGGTCGTCGGTCTCAACGCCCGTCTGCAACAGGAAATCGGCTACGTGATCCGCATGGAACCGGGGGTTCAGGCGCCTGAGGAAACGCTGGCTTCCGGCAAGGGATCTTGCCGCGACACCAGCTGGCTGCTGGTGCAGGTTCTGAGGCACCTCGGCCTTGCCGCACGGTTTGTGTCCGGATATCTCATTCAGCTGACACCCGATCTCAAGGCGCTCGACGGCCCCTCTGGAACCGAGGTGGATTTTACCGATCTGCACGCCTGGGCAGAGGTTTACATGCCCGGCGCCGGCTGGATCGGCCTTGACCCCACTTCCGGACTTCTGACCGGCGAAAGCCATATTCCGCTGGCAGCGACACCGCATTATCGCAACGCCGCACCGATTTCCGGCGGCTATTTCGGCGAGGCCAACACGGAATTTGCTTTCGACATGCAGGTCCGGCGCGTCGCCGAAACCCCGCGCATCACCAGGCCATTTTCCGACGATAGCTGGGAAAGCCTCAACGCACTCGGCGAAAAGGTCGATCAGGTTCTGAATGCTCACGACGTGCGATTGACCATGGGTGGCGAGCCGACCTTCGTTTCCATCGACGATTTCGAATCCGACGAATGGAACACCGGCGCGGTCGGACCAACGAAGCGCGAAAAGGCGGACGCCCTGATCCGCCGCCTGCGCGAACGTTTCGCCCCTGGCGGCTTTCTGCATTACGGGCAGGGCAAATGGTATCCCGGGGAAAGCCTGCCGCGCTGGACCTTTTCGCTTTACTGGCGGAAGGATGGAATGCCGATCTGGCAGGACCCGGCGCTGATCGCCGAAGAGGGGGCAGATGCCGGGGTCAAGGCCGAAGATGCGCAGAAGCTGCTCAGCGGCATCGCCACCCACCTTGGCATTGAAAAGGAACTGGTGCTGCCGGCCTATGAGGATCCGGCAGAATGGATCATCAAGGAAGGCAACCTTCCCGACAATGTTGACCCATCCAATTCCAAACTGAAGGATCCCGAGGAGCGAAACCGTATTGCCCGTGTTTTCGAACGCGGCCTGACGACACCGACGGGTTATATTCTTCCGGTGCAAGCCTGGAACGCCAAGGCCAACGGCAAGCGCTGGGTCAGCGAGAAGTGGAAGACACGGCGCGGCAAGATTTTCCTTGTTCCGGGCGACAGCCCGGTGGGATATCGCCTGCCGCTCGGCACATTGCCCTATGTGCCGCCATCCGCCTATCCCTATATCCACGAAGCCGACCCCTCGATCCCGCGAGGGCCGCTTCCAGACATATTCAAACCTTCCGGACGCACCATGCCGGAAGCCTCTTTCCATGCCGATGGAGGCGCGACCCAGGAACGCGTCGAGCAGACACTTGGCGAAATCGGCGGTGCCGTACGCACCGCCATGTCAGTGGAACCGCGCGATGGCCGGCTCTGCGTCTTCATGCCGCCGGTCGAACGCATCGAGGATTATCTCGAACTGATTGCAGCGGCGGAAGCTGCGGCGGCCGATCTCGGATTGCCCGTTCACATCGAAGGTTATGCGCCGCCGCATGATGAGCGCATCAATGTCATTCGCGTCGCGCCCGATCCCGGCGTCATCGAGGTCAATATCCACCCTGCCTCCAGCTGGAAGGATTGCGTCGACATCACGACCGCGGTCTATGATGAGGCGCGCCAGACGCGTCTCGGCGCAGACAAGTTCATGATCGATGGCCGGCATACCGGCACCGGTGGCGGCAACCATGTGGTGGTGGGCGGCGCCAACCCCAATGACAGCCCCTTCCTGCGCCGGCCCGATCTTCTGAAAAGCCTCGTTTTGCACTGGCAGCGGCATCCGTCCCTTTCCTATCTGTTCTCCGGCCTGTTCATCGGCCCGACAAGTCAGGCGCCACGCATCGACGAAGCCCGTCACGACAGTCTCTACGAGCTGGAAATCGCGCTTTCGCAGGTTCCTGCCCCCGGGGAGGGCGTGCCGCCGCTGCCCTGGCTGGTCGACCGCCTGTTCCGCAACCTCCTGACGGATGTCACGGGCAACACCCACCGGGCTGAAATCTGTATCGACAAGCTGTTTTCACCGGACGGACCAACCGGCCGTCTCGGCCTTGTGGAATTCCGTGGCTTCGAAATGCCTCCGAATGCCCGCATGTCGCTTGCCCAGCAATTGCTGGTGCGCGCCCTCATTGCCCGCTTCTGGCAAAACCCAGCCGGCGGTAAATTCGTGCGCTGGGGCACGGCGCTCGCCGATCGCTTCATGCTGTCGCATTACATCTGGGCGGATTTTCTGGATGTGCTTGCCGATCTCAGGGAAAACGGCTTCGACCTAAAGCCGGAATGGTTCACCGCCCAGCAGGAATTCCGTTTCCCCTTCTTCGGCGAAGTGGAATATGAGGGCGCGAAACTGGAATTGCGCCAGGCTCTGGAACCCTGGCATGTGATGGGCGAACAGGGCGCCATCGGGGGAACCGTGCGTTTTGTCGACTCTTCCGTCGAACGCCTGCAGGTGCGCCTCGAAACATCCAATCCGTCGCGTTACACCGTCGCCTGCAACGGACGCGCGGTTCCGCTTGCAACAACGGAGAACCGCAGCGTGGCGGTTGCCGGTGTCCGCTTCAAGGCATGGCAGCCCGCCTCCGGCCTGCATCCCGTTCTGCCCGTCAATTCACCCTTGACCTTTGACATTTATGATACATGGTCGAGGCGATCGATCGGCGGATGCATCTATCATGTTGCTCATCCGGGCGGGCGCAATTACGAGACGTTTCCCGTCAACGGCAATGAGGCCGAGGCACGCCGCCTCGCCCGTTTCGAACCATGGGGGCATACGGCAGGGCAATACCCGCTTCATGGGGAAACCGTGTCGCCAGAATTTCCGCTGACGCTTGATCTGCGTCGGCCATACGGAGTTTAAATTGTCCAAAGCCCCGGCAACGGAACGCAAGACGGAAACGAGCGCGCAACCGCGCGGGCTTGATTATTCCACCTTGCCGGGCGTGGCGGATGAAATGCTCGACACCAATGGCAAGGTCAGGCCGGTCTGGAAGAACCTGCTCGGCGCACTCTCGCGCATGTCTGAGCGCGAACTGCATGAACGCTTTGCCCGCACCGACCGCTATCTGCGCGATGCGGGCGTGTTCTACCGCGATTACGGCAAGGGCAGCAGCGAAAGAAACTGGCCGATCTCCCATATTCCGGTGCTGATCGACGACAGGGAATGGGCTGTTCTTTCCGAGGGACTCAAACAGCGCGCCAATCTTCTCGAAGCCATGGTCGCCGATTTTTACGGCGAAAACCGGCTGGTGAAGGAAGGTTACGTGCCGCCGGCGCTGATCGCCTCCAATCCGGAATATCTGCGGCCGATGGTCGGTGTAAAACCGGCAAGCGGCCACTATCTGCATTTCTGCTCGTTTGAAATCGGGCGTGGACCTGATGGAAACTGGTGGGTGCTGGCCGACAGAACGCAGGCGCCTTCGGGCGCAGGTTTCGCGCTCGAAAACCGGGTGGCGACCACGCGTGCCCTGTCCGACATCTATGCGGAAACCCATGTGCACCGTCTCGCCTCGTTTTTTGGCGCTTTCCGCGACACATTGCAGGCGCACAGAAAACACCCCGATGACCGTATCGCGGTGCTGACGCCCGGACCCGCCAACGAAACCTATTTCGAACACGCCTATATAGCCCGTTATCTCGGCTTCATGCTGCTGGAAGGTGAGGATCTGACCGTCGTCAACGGCCGCGTCATGGTCAGAACCGTGGCGGGGCTGAAACCGATCGGTGTGCTCTGGCGGCGTCTCGATGCTTCCTATTCCGATCCGCTGGAACTCAACCAGCAATCCCATATCGGCACGCCCGGCATGGTGCAGGCGCTGCGCAACGAGGCGCTCACCATCGTCAATGCGCTTGGCAGCGGTATTCTCGAAACGCGGGCCTTGCTGTCCTTCATGCCGCGCGTTTGCCGCCATCTTCTTGGCGAAGACCTGAAACTGCCATCGATAGCGACATGGTGGTGCGGGCAGGAATCGGAACGGCGCCACGTTGCCGGCAATATCGAAGGCATGGTCATAGGCCCGGCCTATTCCCGGCTTCCCTTCTTCGACGACAACGGCCAATCGGTGCTGGGCTCTTCCCTGCGTGAAACGGCCAAGGAATCGATCAGCGACTGGCTCGCCTCGGACGGCCACAGGCTGGTCGGCCAGGAGGTGGTCACACTCTCCACCACGCCGGCCTATGTCGATAACAAGCTCGTGCCACGCCCGATGAGCCTTCGCGTTTTTGCCGCCCGCACCCAGGATGGCTGGCAGATCATGCCCGGCGGTTTTGCGCGGATCGGCAGCAGCAACGACGTGTCCGCCATCGCCATGCAATCGGGCGGCAGTGCGGCGGATGTCTGGATCGTCAGCGACAAGCCGGTGGAACGCACCACGCTTTTGCCGGCGGAAGAGAGCTTCACCCGCAACATGCCGGGCAGCCTGCCAAGCCGGGCCGCCGACAACCTCTTCTGGCTCGGTCGTTATATCGAGCGCTCGGAAGGCGCATTGCGCATCCTGCGTGCCTGGCACGGGCGTTATGCCGAATCGGCCGATCCGCGCCAGCCGCTGCTTGCCCATGTGACGCGTTATCTCGAAGCGCTGGATGTGGAGATGAACGATGCCGTGCCGGAAAGCCTGCTGAACAATATCAACAGCGCGGTTTATTCCGCCAGCAACATCCGCGACCGCTTTTCACCCGATGGATGGCTGGCGCTGAACGATCTTGCCAAAACCGCCCGTCGGTTCCACGCCAAGGTGGCGCCTGGCGACGACGCAACGCACGCCATGACGATCCTGTTGCGCAAGCTTGCCGGCTTTGCCGGTCTCGTGCACGAAAACATGTATCGTTTCACCGGCTGGCGTTTTCTGTCGATCGGCCGCTATCTCGAACGTGGCCTGCATATGACACGGCTGCTCGGCCATATGACCGGACCCGATGCGCCCGATGGGTCCTATGACATGCTGCTGGAAATCGGCGACAGCGTCATGACCCATCGCCGCCGCTACAATGTCAGCACGGCGGGCCTGACCGTCACCGATCTTCTGGCGCTTGATCCGCTCAACCCACGGTCCATTCTGTTTCAGCTGAACGAAATCCGCACGGAGGTGGAACAGCTTCCGAACGCCTTTGTAAACGGGCAGATGTCGCCTTTTTACCGCGAGGCGATGCGGCTGCATTCCGGCCTTGCCGTCATGACGCCGGAAAACATGAACGGCGCGATTTATCGCCAACTCGAAACGGACATGGAACATTTGTCCGATGTTCTCGCCCGAACCTATCTCGGATAAATCGATGCTTTACGATCTTTCCCTGCATATGGGTTACACCTACGACACACCGGCCCATGGTGCGCGGCACATCATCCGTGTCCTGCCTTTGTCCATCCCCGGCCGGCAGCGGCTTATCGCCGGATCTCTCGATGTCTCTCCAGTGCCGGAAGAACGCGTCGTTTTCGACGACTTCTTTCATCAATCGGCCACCTCCGTGCATCTGCGCGCGCCGCATGAGAAGCTGGATATCCGCATGCAGGCGCGCGTGATGGTCGAGACGGCGGCCCTGACGGCCGATTTTTCACCGGAGCTTTCAAGGTTGCCGCAAGATCTTGCCGATGTCTGGTCGCTCGATTTCCAGTCGCCGCACCACTTCATCGGTGCCAGCCCGAGAATAGGGACGGATGCGGCGATCTCGGCTTATGCGCGGGAATTGCTGAAACCCGGAATGACCATTCGCGAAATCGCGCTTGCAATGTGCAAACGCATCCATAAGGACTTCACCTATGACGGTGAGGCGACGACTGTGGATACGACACCGTCCGAAGCCTTCAAGCTGAAACGCGGCGTATGCCAGGATTTTTCGCATATCATGATCATGGCACTGCGTAGCCTCGGCATTCCCACCGGTTATGTCAGCGGCTTCCTGCGCACCATTCCACCGCCGGGCAAGGAACGCCTGGAAGGCGCCGATGCGATGCATGCCTGGGTCCGCATCTGGTGCGGCGAGGCCACCGGTTATCTGGAACTCGACCCCACCAATGACATCGTGGCCGGAAGCGATCATATCGTTGTCGGTTATGGCCGGGACTATTCCGACGTCGCGCCGGTGATCGGGGTATTAAAGAGCTACGGCAACCAGCAGATAAAGCAGGCCGTTGACGTCATCCCCGTCCAGCAATGACGCAGGGTGTGTTATTTCGATCTTTGCACAAACCAATTCTTGAAAATACTTCAAAAACTGCACCAATTTGAACGCTGCATAAAATTGAACCCATAACGTTAGTGGATTTTACATCGTTTACGGGTTTCCTGCGCTCAGTCGTATATTCTAATCGGTGAGCCCTGTCATGACCGCCTCCTCACATCAAAAACTGAAGCGCCGTTTCTTTAGCGATACGAGCGGTAATTTCGGCATCATGACGGCAATATTGCTGCCGGTGCTGCTGGGGTTTGCCGGAGCCGGCATGGAACTGGCGAATGTGATGCAGGTGAAAGCGGACTTGCAGAATACGGCGGATTCAGCGGCCCTTGCAGCAGCGACCGAGGCTCGTTTGAAGGAAGGCGCACTGACCGACGAACAAATCAAGGAGATCGCCAAGGCCTTCATCGCCAGCCAGCTGGAAAAGAACCTGACCGAGGAAGAGAAGAAGGCAATCGAGAAGAATTCGCCAATCAATGTCGGTACGACGGAAGATACCCGTGGCAAGACTTACACAATCGAGACCACGATCAACCGCGAGATACAGCTCAATCCCCTGCTTGGATTAGTCGGGGTAAAAACACTTGAAGTTTCAGCAACCGGTACCGCAAAGAGCACGGTCAACAAGGGCGCGCCGATTTCCATGTATCTGGTGCTGGATCGCTCGGGTTCGATGTCCTTCAAGACCGATACCGTCGACACCAAAAAAACGTCGTGCCAGAACTACACGTCCGATAACTGGGGCAGCTATCCCAATCTTAAGAACACATCGCCCTGCTACGTTAACAAGGCCGCATCGTTGAAAACCGCAGTGGGCTTTCTCGTCGCCACCTTGAACAAGGCCGATCCGACCTCTGCCCTTAGTGGCGGTTCCCAGCTCGTTCGAACTGGTGCTTCGGTTTACACCCATGAGAGCTACGCCGCTCAGGCAATCAACTGGGGTACGAGCGGCGTTGTCAGCTATGTGGACAAAAATATCCCGGAATTTCCATCCGGTGGCACGGACGCCACGAGCGGTCTGAACGCCGCTTACGCCGCCCTGAAAAAGGCGAATACAACCGAAGCGAACGCCCACAAGGCGAAGAAAAGCGAATCCTTCGAGCGTTACATCGTTCTCATGACGGACGGCGAAATGACGGGGTACAGCGCCAATTGGAACTCCACTATCGACCAGACGGTACGCAACACCTGCGATACGGCCAAGAAGGACGGTATCAAGATTTTCAGCGTGGCCTTCATGGCGCCGGACAAGGGCAAATCCCTGCTGCAATATTGCGCCTCAAACCTCGACAATTATTACGCGCCGGAAAATATGGAGCAGATCGTCACCGCCTTTGGTGAAATCGCCCGCAAGGCCGCCGGCAGCATAGCCACACTGACCAACTGATGAAAATTCGGCGAGCGAAGCCCCTGAGACGGCCTCGTTTGCAAGGAACGATACTTCCTGGCGATCCTGTTCGGCTGCATGGCTGGCAAGGCGTGAGCGGCAGGTGACAGCGGCGGCGGCCCGTGGCATAGGAGGGCACTCCCATTCCCAAGGCCCCGTCATGATCCGCATCGAAAATATCAGCAAGTCGAACAGTCACCGCATTCTTTACATCGAGGCCTCCGCCGCGCTCAATCGCGGCGAGAAGATTGGCCTTGTCGGCCCGAACGGCGCTGGCAAGACCACGCTGTTCCGGATGATCACCGGCGAGGAACAGCCCGATGAGGGACAGGTCGTTGCCGAAAAGGGCATGACGGTTGGTTATTTCAATCAGGATGTCGGTGAAATGTCCGGTCGCTCCGCCGTGGCCGAAGTCATGGAAGGCGCCGGCCCGGTCAGCGAAGTGGCGGCTGAGCTCAGGCAACTGGAAGCCGCCATGTCCGATCCGGACCGGATGGACGAGATGGACGCCATTATCGAACGTTACGGCGAAGTGCAGGCGCGGTATGAGGAGCTGGACGGCTATGCGCTGGAGGGCCGTGCCCGCGAGGTTCTGGACGGCCTCAGCTTCAGCCAGGAGATGATGGACGGTGATGTTGGAAAACTTTCCGGCGGCTGGAAAATGCGCGTGGCGCTCGCCCGCATTCTTCTGATGCGCCCGGACGTGATGCTGCTCGACGAACCCTCTAACCATCTCGATCTTGAAAGCCTGATCTGGCTCGAGGATTTTCTGAAGAATTATGACGGCGCGCTTTTGATGACCTCGCACGACCGCGAATTCATGAACCGCATCGTCACCAAGATCATCGAGATCGACGGCGGCAGCCTCACCACCTATTCCGGCGATTACGGCTTTTACGAACAGCAGCGCGCGCAGAACGAAAAACAGCAGCAGGCGCAGTTCGAGCGTCAGCAGGCCATGCTTGCCAAGGAAATTAAATTCATTGAGCGCTTCAAGGCGCGCGCCTCGCACGCTGCACAAGTGCAGAGCCGGGTGAAGAAACTCGACAAGATCGACCGTGTCGAACCGCCGCGCCGGCGCCAGACGGTCGCTTTCGAATTCGCACCGGCACCCCGATCGGGTGAGGATGTCGTCGCACTGAAAAAAGTGAACAAGGCTTATGGCAGCCGCACGATCTATGGTGAACTGGACTTCATGGTACGCCGTAGGGAACGCTGGTGCATCATGGGCGTCAACGGCGCCGGAAAATCGACATTGCTGAAACTGGTGACCGGCACAACCGAGCCGGATTCCGGCAATGTCACGCTCGGCGCCAGCGTCAAGCTCGGTTATTTCGCCCAGCACGCCATGGATGTTCTGGATGGTGACAGCACCATTCTCGAATGGCTGGAAGAACGCTTTCCGAAAGCCGGGCAAGCGCCGCTGCGCGCCCTTGCCGGCTGTTTCGGCTTTTCCGGCGATGACGTGGAAAAACGCTGCCGCGTCCTCTCCGGCGGCGAGAAAGCCCGTCTCGTCATGGCGGCCATGCTGTTTGATCCGCCGAATTTCCTCGTTCTGGACGAACCGACGAACCATCTCGATCTCGACACCAAGGAAATGCTGATCAAGGCCCTGTCGCAATATGAAGGCACGATGCTGTTCGTTTCCCACGATCGCCATTTCCTCGCCGCCCTTTCAAACCGGGTGCTGGAGCTGACGCCGGATGGCATCCACCAATATGGCGGCGGATACACGGAATATGTGGAAAGCACCGGACAGGAAGCGCCGGGCCTGCGGAGCTAGCCAAAGACCGAACGCATAGGGCCCGCGACGGCAGGTTTCGTAACCGATACTGGAGAAGCAGATGCGGATCGTGGTCTATAGCGCCAAACCCTATGACAGGCAGTTTCTTGACGCCGCTACCCCGTCCGGCATGCGGATGCAATATTGCGAAGCGCGCCTCTCCCTTGAGACGGTGGCTCTCGCTAAAGGAGCTGTCGCGATCTGCGCCTTCGTCAACGACGATCTGTCGCGACCCGTGCTCGAGAAGCTGGTGGAGAGCGGCGTGCGGCTCGTCGCCCTGCGCTGCGCCGGCTTCAATCAGGTTGATCTCGCGGCGGCCGAGACGCTGGGCCTGACAATCGCCCGTGTCCCCGCCTATTCGCCCTATGCAGTCGCCGAGCACACCATGGCACTCATCCTGGCGCTCAACCGCAAGATTCACCGCGCCTATAACCGGGTGCGCGAAGGCAACTTCGCCCTTGATGGGCTGCTTGGTTTCGATCTGCACGGCAAGACGGTCGGCATCGTCGGCACGGGAAAGATCGGCGCGATTTTTGCGCGCATCGCGGCCGGCTTCGGCTGTCGTCTCATCGGGCACGATCCATATCCGAATCCCGATTGCGAGGCCCTGGGCATGGTTTATGTTGCCCGGGAGGAGTTGCTCCGCACATCGGACATTCTTGCGCTGATGTGCCCGCTCACGCCTCAGACCCGCCATCTGATCCGCAGGGAAACGTTACCACTGCTGAAAAAAGGCGTGATGCTCGTCAACACCAGCCGCGGCGCAATCATCGATACGCGGGCCGCGATTGCAGGTCTGAAGGATGGCACGATCGGCAGTCTCGGCATCGATGTCTACGAAGAGGAGGCCGATCTCTTCTTCGAAGATCTTTCAAACGACGTGCTGCGCGACGATGTCTTCGCGCGACTGCTGACCTTCCCCAATGTTCTGGTCACTGGCCATCAGGGTTTCTTCACGCAGGAAGCTCTCAAGAATATCGCGGACACCACGATCGGCAACATCCAGAGCTTCTTCGACACCGGCAAAGCCCTGCACACCGTTTCCACCCAGCAGCTGGCAAACCCTGCCTGAATCGCCGCAGCCGACCAAAAGCCTTTCAACAGGGAACCGAAATCGTCCTTGGTGCAATTGCCCGTGCCAAATCCCCGGTATAGGTTTCGGCGATCTTTTGAACGCTTTCACACCGGACCGGTCGGATAACAGATGCAACTCAAGGACTGCTATAATTTCCACGACTTTCGCCGCATGGCGAAGCAGCGTCTTCCCGGACCGATCTTCAACTACATAGACGGCGCCGCCGATGACGAGGTGACGTACCGCCGCAACACGGCCGCCTTCGAGAACTGTGATCTCGTTCCCGACGTGTTGCGCGGCGTCGCGGATGTGGACATGTCTGTCACCGTCATGGGCCAGAAGCTGGCGATGCCGGTCTATTGTTCCCCGACGGCGCTGCAGCGGCTCTTTCACCATCAGGGTGAGCGGGCAGTCGCGGCGGCTGCGGGAAAATATGGCACCATGTTCGGCGTCTCCTCGCTTGGCACCACCAGCCTCGAGGAAGCGCGCCGCATCAGCGGCGGGCCGCAGGTCTATCAGTTCTATTTCCACAAGGACCGTGGCCTAAACCGCGATATGATGGCACGGGCCAAGACTGCCGGCGTGCAGACGATGATGCTGACGGTGGATAGCATCACGGGTGGAAACCGCGAGCGGGACAAGCGAACCGGCTTTGCCATTCCCTTCAAGCTCAATCTTTCCGGCATCGCGCAATTCGCAATCAAGCCTGCCTGGGGCATTAATTACCTCACGCACGAGCGCTTCAGCCTGCCGCAGCTTGATGGCCACATCAAAATGGATGGTGGCGCGCTCTCCATCAGCCGCTATTTCACCGAGATGCTCGACCCTTCCATGAACTGGGACGATGTGGCGCAGATGGTGCGCGAATGGGGCGGCCCCTTTTGCCTGAAGGGGATCATGTCCGTCGATGACGCAAGACGCGCCGTCGAGATCGGCTGCAGCGGCATTGTGCTTTCCAATCACGGCGGCCGCCAGCTGGATGGCTCCCGCAGCGCCTTCGATCAGCTCTCCGAGATTGTCGATGCGGTCGGTGACCGGATCGACGTCATGATGGATGGCGGCGTGCAGCGCGGGACGCATGTTCTCAAGGCGCTCTCTCTCGGGGCGAAGGCCGTGGGGCTTGGCCGCTATTATCTTTTCCCGCTGGCTGCCGCCGGGCAATCCGGTGTGGAGCGCGCTCTTGAGCTGATGCGTATCGAGATCGAGCGCGGCATGAAGCTGATGGGTTGCACCACGGTCGACCAGCTGACACGCCGGAACGTGCGGTTTCGCGACTAAGGTGGGTGGAAAAGAGTGAGTTGGGTTTTCACCCGAAACATTCCAATCAGCGAGCCAGAGTAGTGTTAGAGCCGGCCACTGGCATCACATACCATTTCGGCCGCATTTCGCCGATGTTCCAGAAGCGCCGCGCCGATACTCCAGATAAGCGCCAGACAAATCAGCCCGCAGACACCGCCCGCCATCAATGAACGATGGCGCCTGGCGCCGGAAAGAAACAGCCATCCAACAATGGCGTAGGCCGCGAGTGCCGGCACGGCTGCGATCAGCACGGACATCGGCCCATCGCAATCAACGGCATCAATGCCGATAGCGCGATATTGATTTGGCGTTCCCAACACCCCCAGGGCTGCGACGGGAAACATCGCAGCTAAAACGGCATAACGGAAGAATCGAGGCGTATCGGGCATGGCCTCTCCATAGCCGGATAAAAACTGTGCGAACCGGCAAGAGACCCGGTGAATGGACGTTTGCCGACAGCCGCAGCTTCACAATCCTTTTTCCGAGTTATGGGGTGAGGATTGCCCGCTTTCGCGGAGAAATCCAGCATTTTGAACAACGCGATCTTGGCAGGTCATGCAGATTATGATTATGGTTGTATCGTGCAACCATAATGGATTTCAGCGTGTCACAGCAACCCTTCCCCATAAACGACATCCGCTCCACCTCGCGCCGCCTTGTCCGCGAACTCGGTTTCATGGGTGGGGGTTTCGCTGGCACCGATTTGCCGCCCTCTGCCGTCCATGCGCTGATTGAGCTCGACGCCTGCCCGGGTATCACGGCGCGTGATCTGGGCAAACTGCTCCGGCTTGAGAAGTCAAGCGTCAGCCGCATGCTCCGCAAGCTTGTCCTATCTGGTGATGTTCTGGAGGAGACGGATGGGGAGGATAGTCGCATCAAACGGCTGTATCTCACCGGACGAGGACAGGAGAGGGTTGGAGCAATTCACGGCTTTGCAAACCGGCAGGTCTCGAGCGCCATGATGCGGCTTACGCCGGCGGACGGACATACGATCCTCGAAGGGCTGCGCCTTTACGCCGATGCGCTGGGAGACCGGGGCGAGGCCGCTACGCCCGCGATCGAAATCGTCGAAGGTTACAGGCCGGGCCTCATTGCCCGCATCACGCAGATGCACGCGCTCTATTACGCCCGGACATCGGGTTTCGGCCAGCGCTTCGAATCCGTTGTCGCCGAAGGTCTCGCCTCCTTTTGCAACCGGCTCGAAAACCCGAAAAATGCAATATGGGTCGCAATGCGGGGACAGGAGATCATCGGCTCCGTTGCCATCGACGGCGAGGATCTGGGATCCGGTATCGCGCATCTGCGCTGGTTCATTGTCGATGATGGCGTGCGTGGAGGCGGGGTCGGACGCCGGCTGCTGGCGGCTGCACTTGCCTTTGCAGATGAAAAGGCCTTCGCTGAGACCCATCTATGGACGTTCAACGGCCTTCTGGCCGCACGGCATCTTTATGAAGCCAATGGCTTTACGTGTATGGAGGAACATCCGGGCAGCCAGTGGGGAAGCGAGGTTCTGGAACAGCGTTTTGTCAGGCACCTGAAGGGTAAAGCTGTTTTCTCCGTCAGTGATTAGACGCTACTCAGCAAGAGGCTGGTTTCGCTGTTCGAGACACCGTCTATCATGCGGACCTCGCGCAGCACGCGATCGAAATCCGAGAGGCTTCCGGCGCGAATATTGGCCACGAGGTCCCAGTTGCCATTGGTGGTGTGCAGCGAGGAAATCTCTGCGATACCACGCAGCTTGCGGATGACCTGCGTGGTGGATTTGCCCATGACCTCGATCATCATGACCGCATGCACCGCCCGGTCATCATAATCCTCACGCACACGCACGGTAAAACCAAGCAGCGTGCCGGTTTCCGTCAACCGGTCCAACCTGTTTTGAACCGTACCGCGCGCCACGCCCAATACATCGGACAGCTTGGCCAGCGAGGCGCGGCCGTCGACCCTCAGATGGGCAATGATTTGCCGGTCTAGCTCATCGGGCATGTATTTGGCGATGCTCATTGAAATTCCTGACAGAATTGACAACAGGACTGAGCATATTGTGCAAAATAGTTTCAGAAATAACAAGGTTTTGCGATTTCGGTTGAACAGGTGTGGCGGATATCCTCATTCCAACAAGTGAGGAGTTGCCCATATGCCCCTGTCCCCATCCGCCAAAGCCCTTATCCCCTTCGTCAGCGTCGAAAACATGATGCGCCTCGTGCATCATATCGGCATCGAGCAGATGCTCGTTGAGCTAACCGACGCCATCGAAGCCGATTTTCGCCGATGGGAGTGCTTCGACAAGACACCCCGCGTTGCCTCCCATTCCCGCGAAGGCGTCATCGAACTGATGCCAACATCAGACGGTGAGATTTACGGCTTCAAATATGTGAACGGCCATCCGAAAAACATGGCCGAGGGGCTCCAGACCGTGACCGCTTTCGGCCTGCTTGCCTCAGTCTCGACCGGTTATCCAGTGCTTTTGACCGAGATGACGCTCCTGACGGCGCTGCGCACTGCCGCCACCTCGGCAATGGCCGCCCGCCATCTTGCGCCGAAGGGTGCCGACACCATGGCGATGATCGGCAACGGAGCTCAGGCGGAATTCCAGGCGCTGGCCATGAAGGCGGTACTCGGCATAAAGGAAGTGCGCCTTTACGACATCGACCCCCGCGCCACCGAAAAGACAGCCGCGAACCTGAAAGGGAGCGGCCTGACCGTGACCCCATGCAAATCGGCACAGGCCGCAATCGAAGGGGCCGGCATCGTCACCACCTGCACCGCCGACAAGCAATATGCGACAATCCTGACCGACAATATGGTCGGCGCCGGTGTGCACATCAACGCCATCGGCGGCGATTGTCCCGGCAAGACGGAACTGCACAGGGATATATTGCTGCGCGCCGACACCTTCGTTGAATATCCGCCGCAGACGCGTATCGAGGGTGAAATTCAGCAGATGGACCCGGATTATCAGGTGACCGAGCTTTGGAAAGTAATCGTCGGCGAAGCCGAAGGACGGCGGGACGCAGGCCAGATCACCCTGTTCGACAGCGTCGGTTTCGCCATAGAGGACTTTTCCGCACTGCGTTACGTGCGCGGAAAGCTGGAGGGCTCCGCCTTTTACAAGGAGATCGACATCATCGCCGATCCCGATGATCCACGCGATCTCTTCGGCATGCTGCAACGCGCCCGGGCCTGAGGAGCAAGGTTATGAAAAAAACCTATTCCATTCAAGCTCCGGCCGCGGTCGTAATGGTGCGTCCGCACCATTTCACGGTCAATACCGAGACCGCAGCCGACAACCGGTTTCAGGCAACGCCCGACAGCGGCGAGGACTTCAGCGCCATCGCCCATGCGCAAATCACCCGCGCCGCACAGACGCTGGAAAGCCATGGCGTGACCGTGCATCTCTTTGAAGACGAAGGCAGCCGCACACCGGATTCGGTCTTTCCCAATAACTGGTTTTCCACCCATGCGGGCGGCCATGTCGCCATCTATCCGATGAAAGCCGAAAGCCGCAGGCTCGAGCGACGCCAGGACGTCATCGAGATGCTGAAAAACCGCTACCGCGTTCAGGACATCATCGATTATTCCGGCCTGGAGCCGGACGGCCTGTTTCTGGAAGGAACCGGCGCGATGGTTCTCGATCATATCGACCGTGTCGCCTACGCCGTACGCTCCGACCGCACCGATCCGATCGCGCTCGAACGCTTCTCGACCCATTTCAATTTCGAGCCGATGGTGTTCGACGCACGCGACGAAGCCGGCGTGCCGGTCTACCACACCAATGTGCTGATGTGCATCGGCACGGATTACGCGATGATAGGTCTCGACATGATCGCCGACGGCCTGCGGCGCGCGGAAATCGTCAACCGGCTCGAACGCTCGGGACGACAAGTCATCGCGCTTACCAACGCCCAGATTCGCAGCTTCGTCGGCAATGCGCTGGAGCTACAGGGACGCGACGGCCGCATCCTTGCGCTCTCCACCACCGCATTCGCGTCGCTCACACCGGCCCAGATAGATACGATCCGCGAGAGCGCCGTTCCCGTGCCGCTGGATATACCAACAATCGAGAAGGCCGGCGGTTCGGTGCGCTGCACGCTTGCCGGCATTCATCTGATGCCACGGTGAGAGAGATCAGAAGGCGAGTTGAACCTTCATCGACCTGCTTCTGTCACCGGCGGCTTCGAATGCCGCAACCGCCTCTTCCAATGGAAAGGTTCCGGTCAGCAAGGGCTTCAGGTCGACACGGCGCTGGTTGATGAAATCGACGGCAAGTCCGAATTCCTCATGGAACCGGAAAGTGCCCTTCATCTCGATTTCCTTGGCAACCACCATGTTCTGCGGAATGGACACATCGCCGCCGAGACCGAGTTGCACCACCGTTGAGCGCGGCTTCAGCGCTTCAAGACCCGAACGGACGGCCCTTTCATTGCCGGACGCCTCGAATTGCACATCGAAATAGCCCTTGTTTACCGAATAGGCGGAGAGCGCATCCGGATCACTGGCGACATTGATGACACGGTCGGCACCGATGGCGAGCGCCTTTTGAAGAACCGCATCCATGACGTCGGTTGCGACGATTTCTCGCGCGCCATGGGCGCGGGCGGCGATGATGGCAAGCGCACCGATCGGCCCACAGCCGGTGACGAGAACGCGTTTGTCGGTCAATGCGCCGGCGCGGTTGACGCCATGCAGCGTTACCGCGAAAGGTTCGGCCATCGCCGCTTCATGAATGGAGACGCCATCCCGCACCTTGTGGCACTGATAGGCCTCGGCGACGAGACGCTGACGAAACGCGCCCTGAATATGCGGCATGGGCATGGCGGAGCCGTAAAAGCGCATGTTGAGGCACTGGTTCTGCTGACCCTTCAGGCAGAATTCGCAATGGTTGCAGGGCCGGCTCGGCGATACGGCAACACGGTCGCCGACGGCGAGGCCGGAGACACCCTCCCCCAAAGCCTTGATGGTGCCGGCCACCTCATGGCCGAGGATCATCGGCTCCCGCACGCGCACCGTGCCGAAGCCGCCATGATTGTAATAATGCAGATCGGAGCCGCAGATGCCACCCGCTTCGATGGCCACATCGACCTGCCCCGGGCCGGGCTGCTCGGCCTCCCGTTCCTCGATCCGCAGATCCTTCGCCGCGTGGATGACAACCGCTTTCATAGTCTCTCCTCCCATAAGGCTCGCACGGCGGCAGTCGCCGCCGTTGCCCATTGTCCGGACTTGTCTCAAATATCGACCACGAGGCCCTTGGCTTTCAGAACCGGCTCGAGCTTGCTGACCTCGATCACCGACTTGCCCTGCTTGTAGGCTTCGATGTAACCGGCCTCGGCATCTTCGCGGGCCTGCGAAAGCTTGGCCGCTTCCTGCGCTTCTTCGCGCCTGACGACCACAAGGCCATCGGCGTCGCCGACGATGATATCGCCCGGATTGATGATTTCGCCGCCGACGATCACCTGATCGTTGACCGCAGCAATGGTCTCCTTGACCGTGCCCTTGATGCAGACGCTGAGCGAGAAGACCGGGAAGCCGAGGTCCCGCAGTTGCAGCGTATCGCGCACGCCGGTATCCGTCACCAGGCCACCGATGCCTTTTGCGAGGCAGGCATTGGCGAGAACGTCACCGAAGGAACCGGCTTCTTCATATTCGCCGGCGGAAACGACGATGATGTCACCCGGCTTGGCATAGTTGATGGCGAGCTGCAGCATGATGTTGTCGCGCGGCGCGCATTTCACCGTGAAGGCCGGGCCGCAAAGCTTCATGCGATAATCGACCGGTTTCAGTCGAGAGGACAATGCGCCGCGACGTCCCTGCGCCTCATGGATCGTGGCGGGAGAGAATTTGGCAAGGGCGTCGACATCCGCCTTGGCCGGACGCTGCGCGATATCTTTAATGTGGATCATGAAAAACCTCCCACGTTGAAGCTGTCGGCGAGAGCTTCTCGCCGACCGATAGTGTTGAAGAGTTGGAAATTGGCCGAGGCTGAGCCGAAACTCAGGGGATCGGGTCGAACTTCAGTTCGGACAGAGGCACGACCTTGTCGGTGCGTGTCATCTTGTATTCGGTGTTCGGGCCAAGCCACTTGTCCCAGATGCGGTTGATCTCGCCATCCGCATCGAGCTTGCGCAGGATTTCGTTGATCTTTGCGGTCAGCGCCGGGTTGTCCTTGGCCATGCCGATGCCGATGGGCTGGAAGAGCATCGGCTCTTCGATCATGCGCATCGGCTTGCCCTTGGTCTTGGATTCATTGACGAACTTGGTCATCGTCATGGTGTTGCCGACAATGCCGCGCGCCTTGCCCTGCTGGACGGCGAGATAGGCGGATGCCGTATCCTGGAATGTCAGCGGCTCGGACTTGTTGAGCTTGACGGAGAGTTCCGACGTCGACCCCTTGCTGGACGCGATGCGCTGGCCGACGAAATCGGACTTCTTGGTGCCGGGGTCATCGACCGGAACGATCAGCATTTCCTTAGCCAGATAATATGGGTCGCTGAACTGGATCTGTTCGGCGCGGCTCTGGGTGTAAGCGAGGTTGGCGACCGAGAGGTCGACGCGGCCGAGCTTGACTTCGGGAACGCGCGCTTCAACCGACACTGGCTTGATCTCTGCCTTGACGCCGAGTTCCTTGGCGATGGCGCCGCACAGATCGACATCGAAGCCCGCCATTTCGCGCGTCTTCGGGTCCGGCGAGGCGAAAGGCGGCACATCGGCGAATGTCGCGCAACGCAGCGTCTTGTTCGCAATGATCGTATCGAGCTGGTCGGCCTTGGCCGGCAGGACCGCAGCCGAGGTTGCCAATATGGCGGTAAGAGTAATGCACTTCCAGTTCATTTCAGTTCTCCCGTTATTATAGAGGTTGGGTCTAGTGTCTCAAATCGGCAAGAAACCGCTGGGCACGCGGATGTTGCGGATTTTTGAAAAACTCGTCCGGTTTTGCCGTTTCGAGAATGCGCCCGGCATCGATGAACCAGATGCGGTCGGCCACTTCACGGGCAAAGCCCATTTCATGGGTGACGCAGAGCATGGTCATGCCTTCGGCGGCGAGGCTCTTCATGACCGCGAGCACCTCACCGACCATTTCCGGATCGAGCGCTGAGGTCGGCTCGTCGAACAGCATGACCGGCGGCTCCATGGCGAGCGCCCGCGCGATGGCGACGCGCTGTTGCTGACCGCCGGAAAGCTGGGCGGGATAGGAACCGGCCTTATCGGCAAGGCCGACGCGATCGAGAAGCTTCAGCGCCTTGTCATGGGCGACCGCGGGAGAAACACCCTTCACTCGGATCGGCGACATGGAGACATTTTCCACCACCGAAAGATGCGGGAAGAGGTTGAAGCTCTGGAAGACGAACCCGACCCGGCTGCGCAGCGCGTTCAGCTCCTTTGCGCGCATCTGGGCATGGATGTTCCTGCCATCCAGCATGATCGACCCGCTGCTGATCTCTTCCAGACGGTTGATCGTGCGGATGAGGGTGGACTTGCCGGAACCCGACGGCCCGCAAATGACGACGACCTCGCCACGGGTGACGTTTTCGTTGACATCCTTGAGCACCTGATAATCGCCATAGCTTTTGCAGACCTGCGAAAGCGTGATGGTGTAGTCCTGAGTGGCGGAAACTGGCGCGGTCATAGCTGCTCCGTAGCGATATTGGCGGGGGCCGGTGCCGTGTCTGCGGCAAGCTTGCCGCGCGGGCCGGCCCGGCGGCGGGCGATACGTCGCTCGAGAAGATTGGCGACATGGGTGAGCGACCAGCAGATGATGTAATAAACCAGCGCCAGAATGAGGAAGACCTGGAAGGGCTGGGTCAAAAGCTGATTGTTCACCTGGTTTGCCGCAAAGGTCAGATCAGGCACATTGATGACATAACCGAGCGTCGTATCCTTGATGGTGGATACGAAAGTCGAGATCAGGCTCGGGATCATGTTGTAGAGCGCCTGCGGCAGGATGACATAACGCATCGCACCGAAATAACCGTGGCCAAGCGCCCGTGCTGCATCCATCTGCCCCGTGCCCAGCGATACGATGCCGGCACGGACGACTTCACTCATGAAAGCGCCCTGATAGATGACGAGCGTGGTCAGCATCGTCACGAAGCTCGGCACATCGGCGCCGGTCCAGAGCGGAACGAGAAAATAGCTCCAGAGAATGAGCATCAGCAGCGGCACGCCACGGGTGAAATAGACCACCGCGGTCACCGGCCAGCGCAGGGCCCGCCATTTCGACAGCCGCGCCAGCGCCATCAGGATGCTGACGGGAAAGGCGAGCGCGATGCTGAGCGCTGAGAGGATGAGCGTGTTGGCAAGGCCGCCGAGCGGACCATTGGGATATTGGCCGATCAGGAGCAGCAGCCAGTAATCCTGGATGATTGTGATCATGTCGTGGATCATGCCCGCGCCCTCCGCAGAGGATCGGCACGCATGGAGATATAGGCTCCAAGACCCATGATCAGCAGCGAGAAGAACAGATAAAGCACGGTGGCGACCAGATAGACCTCAAACGTCCGGAAACTCAGATTTTCGACCTCCTTGACCGCATGGGTCAGTTCCGGTGCGCCGATCAGAACGCCGAGACTGCTGTTCTTGAAAAGCGAGGTGCTGTGGTTGATGAGCGGCGGCAGCGCGTTGCGAACGCCCTGCGGCATGATGACGAAGCGCATGGCCGAGACATAGCTATGCCCGAGCGCACGCGCCGCCTCCATCTGGCCGGGATTGATGGAGCGAACGCCCGAACGCAGATCCTCGCTGAAATAGGCCGCCTGACAGAGGCCAAGGCCGATAATGGCGAAGATCGCTTCCGCATTGTGGCTGGAAAGCCAGTTGGCCAGCCCGCTCGGCAGCAGCGTGAAGACGCCGAAATACCAGAGCATCAGCTGCACCAGCGTCGGCACGTTGCGATGATAGGACACATAGGCCGCCACCAGTGGGTCGCCGAAGCGGAAGGGCGAGAGGCGGATAGCGAGAAGCACGATGGCCAGCGACATGGCGAGCAGCCACGAGCCGGCATAGATGATGAACGTCATCTGGATGCCATGCAAAAGCATCGAGACATAGTCCGCATTGTTCAAGATTGCGCCGAGGTCAAAACCGCTCACGCGACTTTTCCTCCGGCTCCGCCCGCCGCGACCTTTTCAGAGGTCTGGGGCTTGGCCGTCTGCAGCCCGCCCATGACCTGAAGCGTCGGGGTAATTTCCATGTGGCCGATATTCATGGCCACGGGTGCGGCGATGGCAAACGCAATCGCATCGGCGATATCGGATGCCTGCGGCAATTCGAAACCATCGATGAAACGTTCGCGAATGCTCGGATCATCGCCGTGCACATGGTTGAAAATGTCGGTCGCGACGCGGCCGGGGCAGATTTCCGTCACCCGCACGCGTTTACCGAAAGCATCGATACGCAGCTGGTTGGACAGCATTGCCACGCCGGCCTTGCTGGCATGATAGGTGGAATTGCCGCCGAAATTGTAATTGCCGGCAATGGAGGAGATGTTGATGACATGACCGCGATCGCGCGCCACCATAGCCGGCACCACCATGCGGCACAGATGCAGCACGGCGCGCAGGTTCACATCGATCAGGAGATCGATATCGCTCTCATCCGCTTCCAGAAACTTCTTCGGGCGGTCGACACCGGCATTGTTCACGAGGACATCGAACGCAACTTCACTGGTGAGCTTTGCAAGCGCCGGCCGATCCGTCACATCGATGGCGTGGGCAAAGCAGCCCGTGCGCTTCGCCAGCTTGTTGAGAGCGTCCGCACTTCTGGCAACCGCATGCACTTCCAGCCCTTCGCGGCAAAGGCGCTCCACGACGGCGGCGCCAATTCCGGAAGATGCGCCGGTTACGAGTGCGGTCTTGTAATCTGAGAATGGCATGTTTGTCCCCTATCGTTGAGCAAACATTAGTGAAGCTTTCATCGCTTGCCTAAGACCGATTTTTTTTGGAGTAATAAGCAACTTGTATGGATGGTGATTGCGCCACTTTCAGCGATGCGGCAATCCGGCCGGCGGGGCATGCATCCCCATGCCGGCCACCGGCACATTCTAGACCACGGCCGTCGGCAGGTCCTGCCCTGCGAAATGCGCATCCAGATTGGCGAGAACCAGAGCGCCCATCTGAAGCCGCGTCTCATGGGTCGCAGCGCCGATGTGCGGGGCGAGAACGACATTGCGCATGCCGATCAGCGCCTCGGGAACATGCGGCTCGTTCTCGAAGACATCGAGCGCCGCACCCTTCAGCCCGCCTGCCATAAGAATATCGACCAGCGCCTTTTCATCCACCAGCGATCCTCTGGCAACGTTGACGAGCACACCGCCCGGCCCCAGCGCCGCCAACACCTCGCGGTTGATCGCGTGTCTGGTCTCCGGCGTCGCCGCCGCCGCGACGATCAGGACATCGCAGGCGCTTGCGAGCGACACTGCCGTTGAATGATAACCATAGGCCACGTCCTGTTTCCGCCGGCTGAAATAGGAAATCTCCGCGTCGAAGGCTTCCAGCCGCGCTGCGATGGCGCGGCCTATGCGACCAAGCCCATAAATCCCGTAACGCCGCCGCGAGGCCTTGTTGCCAAGCGGCATCTCGACTTTTTTCCACTCTCCCGAGCGGACATGGTGATCCGCGCTGACAAGCTGGCGCAACAGCATGATGGAAAGGCCGATGGCGAGATCGGCGACATCCTCGGTCAGCACGTCAGGCGTGTTCGTCACCCTGAAGCCGCGCGCGCGGGCCTGATCGAGATCGACCTTGTCGAAACCGACGCCGTTGATGGCGACGATTTCGAGAGCGGGCAGGCAGGCGGCGAGATCAGGGGCAAGGCCGATATGGCCGCCGGTGACAACAGCCTTTATCGAAGCCGCCTCCGCCTGCAGAAACGCCTGTTTGTCGGATATTTCGTGCCAGCGATAGACCCGGAAGCGTTTTTGCAGCTCGGCCTCGATCTGCGGCTGAAGAGGGTAGGTTTGCAGAAGATCCGGCTTCATGCGCGCTCCTCACCCACGGCCGACGAACGGCATGCCGCTCGCCATCACCGTCATGGTCAGCACATTCGCCTCGAGCGGCAGCGAGGCCATATGCACCACGGCCCGGGCGACGATGCTGGCATCGATGGTGGGTTCGATGGCGGTGCTGCCATCCGCCTGCAGCACCCCGGTCGCCATGGCACGCGTCATTTCGGTGCTGGCATTGCCGATATCGATCTGGCCGCAGGCGATGTTGAATGCCCGGCCATCCAGCGCGGCCGACTTGGTAAGGCCGGTGATCGCGTGTTTGGTCGCGGTGTATGGCGCCGAACGCGGACGCGGCGTGGTGGCCGAAATCGAGCCATTATTGATGATGCGCCCGCCCTGCGGCGACTGCGCCTTCATCTGACGAAACGCCGCCTGCGTGCAAAGGAAAGCGCCGGTGAGATTGGCTCCCACCACGGCATTCCAGGTTTCGAACGGTACATCTTCGATATGGACCGCCGGTGCCGACATGCCGGCATTGTTGACCAGAAGGTCGAGGCGGCCAAAACGTCCGGTGACCTCCGCAAACAGCCGTTCGACATCGACCGGAAGGGAAATATCGGCCGCGACGGCCAGAATACGGTCTCCATGTTCGCGCCATTCGGCGACGGCGGTATCCAGAACCTCACGCCGCCGCCCCGTGATCGCAACGCTGTAACCCTCTTCCAGGAGCGCCTTGGCAATCGCCTTGCCTACTCCTGTTCCTCCGCCCGTAACGAGCGCGATCTTTCCATCACTCATGCTGCTTTCCCCTCCAGCTCATCTTCCACATGCGCCTGAATGATTTCGGCAAAGGACGTTTCCGCCCGGAAGCCGAGCGACAGCGCAAGCTGCGGATCGTAATCCTCGGCCCAGCCGTCGACGATCCGGATGATCCGCTCGTCGGGAACGCGCTTGATAAGCGCTACGGCCTTTTCCCCGGCAAAGGCACGCAGGGCCTCGATTTCATCGGCCACCGTGGCAGAAAGCCCCGGCATGATGAGATTGCGGCGAACGCCAAGCCCGGAGAGATCGACGGTCGCGGCGCGCAACAGGAAGGCGACGGCCGAGCGCGGGCTGGCGAACCAGTGGCGCACGGTATCGGCAACGGGCAGCACCGCCTCCTGGCCCACCAGCGGTTCGCGCAGGATATTGGAGAAGAAGCCGGAGGCGGCCGCATTCGGCTTGCCGGGGCGGATGCAGATGGTGGGCAGGCGGAGGCTGACGCCATCGAAGAAACCGCGACGGCTATAATCCGCAAGCAACAGCTCCACGATCGCCTTCTGCGTGCCATAGCTGGTCAGCGGTGCCGGCAGGAACTCGTCGCCGATCACCTTGGGAAATGGCGATCCGAACACGGCGAGCGACGAGCAAAAGACCACCCGCGGCCGATATCCGTCCTTCTGATGCTCCAGACGAATAGCCTCGAACAGTGAACGTCCGCCATCGAGATTGATGCGATAGCCTTTCTCGAAATCGGCCTCCGCCTCTCCCGAAACCACGGCGGCGAGGTTGAAGATCACATCCGGTCGCTTGGCGATCAGCTTTTCGGCGACGCCGACATTCGAAAGATCGCTGCGCTCGCCGGTCACTGCGCCGCCGAAGCCTTTCGGCGCAACCGGCTCGAAAACATCCGTCAGGGTCATCTCGGTGATCTTCGCACCGCCAAGCGCTCCGTCAGAAGCGAGACGTTGCGTCAATTTGCGGCCGATCATTCCGGCCGCGCCGATTATCAGAATATGCATGGTTCACCTTTGTTTGGCCGGCCGCGCCGGCTTGATTAATCGTCAGTCGTCGTCACCCTGAAACACCACCTCGCGACGGCGCATGATCGCCGGCATCGCCATCATGATGACGACCATGCCGGACAAAGCGAGCAGGGTGGCGCTGATCGGATGGGTGACGAATGTCGAGAAACTTCCCTGCGAAATCAGCAGCCCAAGACGCATATTCTGCTCCAGAAGCGGACCGAGAACGAAGCCCAGCACCAGCGGCGCCGGCTCGCAGCCGATCTTGCGCAGGAAGAAGCCGACAATGCCGAAGACCGCGCAGAACAGAACGTCGATGACGCTGTAGGACAGTCCATAGGCCCCGATGGCGCAGAACATCAAAATGGCGGGGCATAAGAAGCGATAGGGAATGCCGAGAAGGCGGACCCAGATGCCGATCAGCGGCAGGTTCAGCACCAGAAGCAAAAGATTGCCCACCCACATGCTGGCGATAAGCCCCCAGAAAAGGTCGGGCCGCGATTGCATGACCTCCGGTCCCGGCGTAATGCCCTGGATCATCATCGCCCCGACCATCAGCGCCATCAGGCCGTTGGCGGGAATGCCGAGCGTCAGAAGCGGGATGAAGGAGGTCTGCGCGCCGGCATTATTGGCGCTTTCCGGCCCCGCCAGCCCTTCGATTGCGCCCTTGCCGAAACGGGATGGATCCTTGGCGATCTTGCGTTCCAGCGCGTAGCTCGCGAAAGAACTCATGATCGCACCGCCACCGGGCAGCACGCCGAGGAAAGAACCGAGCGCCGTGCCACGCAGGACGGCGGGGAAAGCCTGTTTGAAATCCTCCCGCGTCGGCATCAGCGATCCGGTCTTTACCGCTCCCGCATCCCGCTCCACGCCCTGCTGCAGGTTGAAGAGGATTTCGCTGACGCCTAGCAGCCCGATGGCAAGAACGACGAAATCGATGCCGTCGAACAGTTCCGCCATGCCGAAAGTGAAACGCTGCTCGCCCGATGTCGGATCGATGCCGACGAGGCTGAGCGCGATACCGAAGGCGACCATGCCGACCGCCTTGACCGGCGATCCGCTGGACAGGAACACGGCAAATAGCAGCCCGAAGATCACCAGACTGAAATAATCGGCCGGGCCGAAGGCAAGCGCAATGGCCGAAAGCGGCTTTGCGACAACGACGATCAGGACCGTCGCCACCGTGCCGGCAAAAAACGACCCGAGCGCCGCCGTGGCCAGCGCCACACCCGCCCTGCCCTGCCGCGCCATGGCATATCCATCGATGCAGGTGACGACGGACGAGGATTCGCCCGGCAGATTGACAAGGATCGCCGTGGTCGAACCGCCATATTGCGCACCGTAGAAAATCCCCGCAAGCATGATCAGCGCCGCCGTATCCGGCATGGTATAGGTGATGGGCAGAAGCAGTGCGACAGTGGCGGAAGGGCCAATGCCCGGCAGGATGCCGATCATCGTACCGAGCGTGACACCCAGCAGGCAATAAAAGAGGTTTACCGGCGTGACGGCCACACCGAAACCGAGGACGATATTGGAAAGAAGATCGGTCATGGCAGCAGCGGTATCCTCTGTCCGAGACCCACAACGAAAATGAGGATACAGGCAAGGATGAGCACCGCTGAAAGCAGCAGAACTTCAACCGGCCGGATCCTGCCATAGGCGATGCAGGCGAGCACGATCAGCACGAAAGCAGCGGCGATAAAGCCCAATGGCTCGATCAGCAGCGCAAAGCCTGCAATGCCGGCCACCGCCAGAAACGGGCGCATTTTCGGCGCCACCCAGGCTTCGGACGGTGTCTTTCCCAGCAGATCCTGCAAAACCAGCGCGATACCCAGCGCAAACATCAAGGCCGCGATGACCGTCGGCATATAACCCGGTCCGGGCTGGAAATTGGTGCCCATGCTCAGCGGCCGCGCGCCATAATAAAGCCCGGCGGCGGCCACCAGAAAGAAAGCCCCGGACAGAATATTCGCCGTCAGTTTCGAGCCGTGTTCGGCCATGATTATCTCCCCTCCACATTGAGAAATACGCCGCGCCTCCCGACACGGCGTATTCAGATGTCGAAACGCCGGCTCAATCGGCCCAGACACATCCTTTCGAGCGCATCATTTCATAGCGATCCTCGATATCCATCTTGCCCTGACGGTGCAGTTCCATCATGTGGTTCTCGTGGTCGTCGCGCTCCCGGCAGGCCTTGACGAGTTTCGGGATATCGCTCTCGCGAACGACGACAACGCCGTCATCATCGCCGCAGATTATATCGCCGGGGCTGATCAGTTCACCGCCCACCACGACCGGATGGTTGATGGTGCCGAGCGTGTCCTTGGAGGTACCCTTCATGCAAAGCCCGAGCGAGAACACCGGGAAACCGATCTCGCGCAGCCCCTTGCCATCACGCACGGCGGCGCTGACCACGAAGCCGACAATGCCCTTGCCGATGCAGGCGGCAGCCAGCACATCGCCAAAGCCGCCCTGATTGGGATTGTCGCCGCCATCGATGACCAGCACATCGCCGGGCTTTGCCAGATTGATGGCCTCGAAGATCATCAGATTATCGCCAATATGGCATTTTGCGGTGATTGCCGGGCCGCAGATTTTCAGACCGGGCTTGATCGGCTTGATGCGATAATCGAGAGCGCCGAGCTTGCCCTGCGCCTCGTGAATGGTGGCGGGGCTGAATTTGCTGATCGCCTCGATATCGGCTCTGGAAGGGCGCTGGAAATTGCGGATGACATGGGCCATGGGCCGGATTCCTTTCAACAGTGGGTCATGCCTGGGCCAAACGCGGCCCAAGCGTCAATTTTCATTGGGGATGAGAGAAGCGGTCGGTACCGGCCGCTTATTTTGTCCAGGGCTTGCTTTTCCAGAGCTCGGCCAGATTGGCGTTGCCCTTCTTGAGCGCCTCGGCAAATTCGGCCTGTGTCAGCGGCAGCATCGTCAGCTCGCGCTTTTTGGCATCGGCAAGATAGTCCGGGTCCTTCAGCGCCTTCTGGAAAGCATCGACCAGCCTCGCCTCCACATCCGCCGGCAAGCCCTTCGGCGCGCCGAAGCCCGCCAGCAGGCTGAACTGAACATTGTAGCCGGCTTCCTTGAAGGTCGGCACATCAGGCGAAAGCGGCGAACGCTCGGCACCGGAGGTCGCAAGCACACGCAGCGCGCCGGAACGATTGTCGGCAAAGACCTCGTTGAGGTTCATGAAACCGAGCGTGACGTGGTTGCCGAGCATGGCAAGCCGTGCCGGCCCGCCACCATTGAATGGCACGAAATTGAGCTTCACGCCCGCCGCCTCTTCGAACAGCAAAGCGGTGATCTGGCTCGGATGGCCGATGCCCGTCACACCGACGACGACCGGGTTCCCCTTGGCCGCCTCCACGAATTCCCTGGCGGTCTTGATCGGCGATACCTTGTTGACCGTCAGCGCCAGATCGCCGCCGATCTGGTTTGCGAGCGGCGTGAAGGCCTCTTCCTTGTAGCTGGCATTGCCCTGCACGATCGGCGAATACATCGACGGGAAATTCAGCGCTCCGATGGTGTAACCGTCAGGCTTCGCATTGGCGATATAGGTCGCTCCGATCAACCCGCCGGCGCCTTCGCGGTTTTCCACCACAACGGATGTGCCGAGATATTTTTCAAGATAGGGCACCAGCGCCCGCGACTGGATATCGGTCCCGCCGCCGGCCGGATAACCGATGACGAGCGTCACCGGCCGCTCCGGATATTCCGCCACCGCCCCTCCCGCAGCCAGCATTCCCGCCGCCGCCAGCATGCCAAACAGAGATGTCTTCAAACGCATATCTTTTCCTCCCCGATACGCTTTCACCGGGGAGGCTAGGAAGAAGCCATCAACAATACAAATACCGAGTTTTCAATTTACCCATACAGATCGTTTATGGGTTAAATGCCCGGCTCGCGTCTTGCGACAGCCCGCAAAAGGTCGCGGAACAGCCTGAACGTTCGCTCATCCACCTCCCTGCCCTTCAGCAGATGGATGGAGCGATAAATGACGGGCTCGGTAATATGGGCGGCCTGAAGCTGACCGGCCTCCTGCTCCTGCTGCACCGAATTCCATGACAGGATCGTCGCACCGATACCGGCGCTGACGGCGCGTTTGATCGTATCCTGCCCGTCGATCTCCATGGTCACGTTCAGTGTTATGCCGGCACGGGCGGCGGCCTCGTCGATCGATATGCGCAGTGGATTGTCCTTCGGCGGCAGGATCAGGTTGAGCCCTGCTGCAGCCTCAAGCGGCATCGACCGGCCGATAGGCCTTGAAGAAACGGCAAACAGGCTCTCCTTGACGATAAGATCGTCGGCCTTGTCCTCCGCACCGACCAGCGCAACGGCCATATCCACCTTGCCGAGACGAATGAGCCGCAGGGATTCGTCATTGCGCGCCTCTATCAGCCGCAGCGAAACCTTGGGCATCGAAGCGGCAACCTCGCTGATGATGCTCGGCGCAAACGCCGTGGCCCAGGAGGGGATGAGGCTCAGCCGGATCACCCGCTCATCCAGATAGGCCATGGCCCGGATTTCCGCTTCCGCCTGCCGCACCTTCTCGGTAATCTCCCGCGCATGGGAAAGCAGGACTTCACCCTTTTCCGTCGCCTTCACCCCGCGCGCCAGCCGGTGCAGCACGGGAAAACCCACCAGCCGCTCCAGTTCCGTAATGTGATGGCTGAGCGCCGGCTGGGCTATCCCCAATTGCCGCGCCGCCGCCGACATGGAGCCGCAATCGGCAATCGCGACCAGATATCGCAGCCTGCGCAAATCCAACATGCCCGCTTAAACCTCCCGCCGGTTCGAGTTGCGATCATGACACCAAATCACCGCGCGGGCCTAGGGGAAAAGCGCCGTCCGGCGGTCCTGCCGGCCTTCAAGGAAGTGATGGGGTAAGACAAGATTCTTATGACAGCCGGCTAAGGCTTTTCTCCGCTTCTTCCCCATGACACGGTTTGGGCTGCGATGGGGAGCGGGATGAATCCTAAGACCGGAATTTTGCTCAAGCTGACGGCCATGCTGGCATTCACAGTCATGTCCGCCTGCGTGAAGGGCCTGGACGGGGCGATCCCCGTCGGCGAAGTCGTCTTCTGCCGGGGATTTTTTGCCCTCATTCCCCTCTGTCTCTGGTTCATCGCCTCCTCGGAGCGGATAAGCGTGCCGGCCGCGAGGAATATCGGGCGCCTGCTCGCGGGCAGTTCGGCCGGGCTTGGCGGCATGTTCTTCGGCTTTCTGGCACTCGCCTATCTGCCGCTGGTGAATGTGACGGTGCTGAGCTACACGACACCGCTTTTCACCATCATGCTGGCGGCGCTGCTTCTAGGCGAAAAAGTGCGGATATACCGCTGGTCCGCCGTGCTCACCGGTTTCATCGGCGTCTTCATCACGCTGTCGCCGAAACTGATTTTCGATGCCGCCTCAGGCCCCGCTCAAATCGACAGCGTCGCGATGATCGGAACCGCACTGGCGCTGACCGGTGCGCTTTGCGCGGCCTTTTCCTCCATCGCCGTCCGCCATCTGAACAGCATCGAAAAGCCGTCGCGCATCGTTCTCATCTATACGCTGACGGGTGTCGTGGCCGGCCTCGCCACGCTCGGATTTGGATGGAAGATGCCGGATTTTCACCAGTTCCTGCTGCTCGCCGGCGGCGGCCTTGCCGGCGGCATCGGCCAGATCGCCATGACGCTGAGCCTGCGCCACGCCCAGGCCTCGCTGCTGGCGCCGTTCGACTATACGACGATGATATGGGCAATCGCCCTCGGTTATCTCTTCATGGCCGAAGTGCCGACGGGCGCGACCATCGTTGGCGCCTTGACTGTCATCGCCGCCGGGCTTTTCGCCATGTGGCGCGAAAACCGGCTGGCGAAACAGGCCGTCAGGGAGCCGACAGCGTCAGCTGTTCCGTGACGCGCTTTTTGTGCAGCCGCCTTTCCCGCCACAGCGTGAACAAGCCAGCGGCAACCACGATGGAAGCCCCCAGAATGGTCGTCAGGGCCGGAACCTGATCCATGAAGGCATAACCGATCAACAGCGCCCAGATCATCGTGGTGTAATCGAACGGCGCCAGCAGCGAGGCCTCGGCATAACGCAGGCTGAGCGTCACCAGTATCTGCGCGATACCGCCAATGAGACCGGTGCCGATCAACAGGGTCCATTGCCACGCGGTCGGCATTTTCCAGCCCATGCCAATGCTGGCAAAGCCGATGACGGTGGTGAGCAGGGTGAAATAGAAGATGATTGCGCCGGTATTTTCCGTCTGCGTCAGATGCCGGATCTGGATCATCGATATAGCGGAGAAAAGAGCCGCCGCCAGACCGAACAGACCGCCGAGCATGGCGATGCCGGAACCGGAGGCGGCATCCGAAACATCGAAGGAAAAATGCGGCGACAGGATCAGCACGATGCCGCAGAGCCCGACGACCACCGCCGTCCAGCGGTAAATCCTGACAACTTCCTTGAGAAGCAGCACCGCCAGAATGACGGTGAAGAGCGGTGTCGCGTAGCTGATGGCCGTCGCGTCGGCCAGCGGAATATAGGCGAGCGCCAGATAGCTGAAGACCATGCCGCCAGTGCCGGAAAAACTCCGCACCAGATGGCCGCCAATATGGCTGGTTGCCACCTGCCTTCGCAAACCACCCTGCGCCGCCATCCACAGACAGAGCGGCAACATGGCCACCGCCGATCTGAAAAAGACCACCTGCCCGATGGGTATCTCACCCCTGAGGCTGCTGATGCAGGCGCCCATCAGCACCAGAGCAAGCGCAGCGGAGATTTTGAGGAGAATGCCTTTGCGGGAATCCATGGTTCGTTCCTTCGGACGTCTTTGAACCGTTTCATCACGTGGCGGCGGGATATCAAACCGGAAAGCAATGTCCATAGGAACTTCGTCTGACCCCATCAATCCCGCCCCCATGGTAGCTATTGCTGATGGACAGGGTGCGGATTCCGCTCCGCCCGCCTGCCGCCGTGGGGACAAAAAAGACGTTGGAAACCAATATGGATCTGGAAAAGATCAAGAAACTGATCGAGTTCGTCGGCTCTTCGCGAGTGTCCGAATTGACCGTGAGCCAGGAGGGAACCACGGTCCGGATCATCCGCGAAAACAATGCCGTTTCACCGCAGGCGCCATCATCGCAGCCCCTTCCCGTTGCGGTAGCCGAAACGGCATCCGAGACACCCCGCGCCGAAGAACAGGCGCCGGCATCCGCCGCAGCCGCACCGGCGTCATCCGGCATCGTCGCAGCACCCTCATTCGGCCTTTTCCATCGCGCCCCGAGCCCGGGTGCGGCGCCTTTCGCCGAAGCCGGTGACGAGGTCAGGCAAGGACAGGAACTCTTCATCATCGAGGCGATGAAAGTGTTCAACACCGTGAGGGCCGAACGAAGCGGCAGGATCGCCAGATTTATCGCCAATGACGGCGAAGACATCGAACTTGGACAGCCGGTGCTGGAGTTCGAATGATGGACGCGACACTCCCAAAGGTGGCTGAGCCAAGAACATTCGACAGCGTGCTGATCGCCAATCGCGGCGAGATTGCCTTGCGGGTGCAGCGCGCTTGCCGTGAACTTGGCCTGAAGACCGTCATGATCTATTCGGAAGCCGATAAGGATGCGGATTATCTGAAGGCGGCCGATACCGCCATTTGCATCGGCCCGGCCTCTCCCGGCCAGAGCTATCTCAACGCGCCGGCCATACTGCTTGCGATGGAGCTGACCGGCGCCGGTGCGGTTCATCCCGGTTATGGTTTTCTGTCCGAAAGAGCGTCTTTTTCGGAAGCCGTAGAGGCGGCGGGGGCGGTCTTCATCGGCCCGCGCGCCGACGCCATCCGCACCATGGGCGACAAGATCGCGGCGAAGCGGGCAATGATGGAGGCCGGTGTGCCCTGCGTTCCCGGTCCCGATTCCGCCCTGCCGGATGACATGGCCGAAGTCTCCAAAATCGCCGCCGAAATCGGCTATCCCGTCATCGTCAAAGCGGCCGGCGGCGGCGGCGGGCGCGGCATGCGTGTCGTGCACGAGGCCTCCACCCTTCAGGATGCCGTTCTCGTCACGCGCGAGGAGGCAAGCCGGGCCTTCGGGACACCGGAACTCTATATCGAGAAATTCCTCGAACATCCGCGCCATGTCGAAATTCAGGTTCTCTGCGATGGTCAGGGCGGCGGGGTCTGGGTGGGGCTGCGCGATTGTTCCATGCAGCGCCGCCACCAGAAGGTCGTCGAAGAAGGTCCGGCCATCGGCATCCCGCCCGATGTCGCGGCTTTCGTCGGCAATCGCTGCGTCGAAGCCTGCCGCCAGATCGGTTATCGCGGGGTCGGCACCTTCGAGTTTCTTTACGAGAATGGCGAATTTTATTTCATCGAGATGAATACCCGCCTGCAGGTCGAACATCCGGTCACGGAAATGACCTCGGGCGTGGATCTGGTGCGCCAGCAGCTTCTCGTCGCTCTCGGCCATCCGCTCGAGATTTCGCAGGAGGATATCGTCTGCGAAGGCCATTCGATCGAATGCCGCATCAATGCCGAAGACCCCTATAGCTTCATTCCCTGCCCCGGCCTGATCACGGCTCTGCACTTGCCGGGCGGCCCCGGCGTTCGGGTCGATACCCATGTGACGGCGGGTTATCGGGTTTCGGCTCATTACGATTCGCTGATCGCCAAGCTCATCGTCCATGCGCCGACCCGCGAACAGGCGATCCTGCGCATGCGGCGCGCGCTTGGCGAAATGCGCATCGAAGGCGTTTCCACCAACCTGCCGCTGCACCGGGAAATATTGCAGGACCCGGCCTTTTCCGAAGGCGGCACGGATATTCATTACCTCGAGCATTGGCTTGCAGCGCGGAGTGCACAGTGAAGCGACAGCCTGTTTCCATATCCCGCTACAGCGAGCCCGGCACGATTGCCGATCTTGCCGCTCACCTCGAACGCAACAACGTTTCCGCCATTGAAATAGAGACGCCGGATGGATCATTGAAGATCGTCGCCATGGCAGGCGGTCAGGCCCCTGCCGCACAGCGGCCCATTGAAGCGGCCAAAGCGCCGGTAAAGGCGGGGGATATTCTTGCCCGTGCACCGATGGCCGGCATCTTCACGCCTGCGCATCCGCAGCGCCCCGATCGGGCGGTTCAGACAGGACAATCCGTAGCGAAAGGCGAGATCGTCGCATTCATCGCGGCCGGACCCGTGCTTGTTCCGATCATCGCCGAAAAAGCCGGCACCGTCGGCGAAATCGTGACGGAAGCCGGTGCGCTTGTCGGCTATGGCTCCACCCTTCTCAAGACCGAAACATGATGGTGACGTCGATGAGCAACCTCCCGCTGAAAACACCCCACGTCACCCCCGCCCATCTGGGCCTGCCGAAAATCTCGATGATCGGCAACAAAACGTTTCTGATCGAAGCGCCCGGCGAGCTGGACCTGCCCGCCCAGAGGCGCATCTGGGCGCTGACGCGCGCATTGAAGGACCGCCCCGAGGTGCTGGAACTCATACCCGGCATGACCAACCTGCTGATCGTGCTGCGCGGCACGCCTGAAGATGCCGGGCATCTGCAGGATGAGCTTCTCGACATCTGGCAAAGGACGGCGGAACTCGATCTTCTGGGCAAGACCATCGAAGTGCCGACGACCTATGGCGGCGAACACGCCATCGACCTTGCGGCGATCTGCGACTATTCCGGCTTGCCCGATAAGGAGGTCGTGCGCCTTCACTTCGAGCGTACCTATACGGTTTTCGCCGTCGGCAGCGCGCCGGGCTTCGGTTATCTCGGCGGTCTCGACCCACGCATTTTCATGCCGCGCAAAAAAGTTCCGTCGCTGCGCATGTTGAAGGGCATGGTGACGATCGGCGGCATGCAGTCCGGCATCTCGGTTCTGACCGGACCGAATGGCTGGAACTCGCTGGGCTTCACCGAAATCACCATGTTCGACGCCACCGCCGAACAGCCGGCGGTGCTGGCGCCCGGTGACCGCGTTCGTTTCCTTCCCGAAAGGATCGAACTATGATCCATATTCTTGCCTGCGGGCCGCTGAACACCGTGCAGGATCTCGGCCGCGCGGGTTATCGCAATATCGGCATCACCGCCACGGGCGCGATGGATCCCATCGCGCTCAGGGTCGGCAATATTCTCGTCGGCAACGGCGAGGATGCCGCCGCGATTGAAATCCAGACCTTTCCTTTCCGCATCGAATTCGAAGAGGCGCTGACCTTCGCGGTAACCGGCGCGGATTGCGCTGCACGGCTCGATGGTGCGGATTTACCGCCTTACTGGTGTGTGCGGGCCGAGAAGGGTCAAATCCTCGAGCTTTCGACCCCGCTGAAAAATGCGCGGGCCTATCTCTGCCTTCAGGGCGGCATCGACGTTCCAGTGGTGATGGGATCGCGTAGCACTTCTCTTCGCGGCTCATTCGGCGGTCACGAAGGACGCCACCTCACCACCGGCGACAGGCTGTCCGTTCTGCCATCCGCACCACCGGCGCTGCCGGCAAGCGGCCTCGGTGTCATGCAGCTTCCCGAGGCGATGCCGGACATGTTTCCGGTATCCGACAATGGCGAATTGCTGCTGAGAGCAATTCCCGCCGCCGAACATGATCTTTTCGGCGAAGGTGCGGAACGTTTCTGGTCCGAGGCCTGGAAAATCACCTCGCAGAGCGACCGCACCGGCTACCGGCTTGCCGGCACGCCACTTATGCTTTCGGCTCCCGTCGAGTTGCGCTCCTATGGCGTCATTCCGGGTGTGGTTCAGGTGCCGCCGGGCGGCGAGCCGATCATCCAGATGAGCGACGCCAACACGGCCGGCGGTTATCCGAAGATGGCCGGTATCATCGACAGCGATCTTTGGCGGCTCGGACAGGCGCGCATCGGCAGTCGCATCCGCTTCGTGCAGGCAACGGTACGCGAGGCGCTGGAGGTCGAGCAGGCAATCGACGCCTATTTCGCCGATATCCGCAAAACCCTGCCGCTGGTCACCGGCGCACTCGGCACGCTCGCAAAACGATAATCCTGAAAAACACGGAGAGGGAACCATGAAGATCGATGTTAATTCCGATATGGGCGAAGGTTTCGGCGTCTATAAGGTCTGCGACGACGAGAAGCTTATGGAAGTCGTCTCTTCGGCGAATATCGCCTGCGGCTTCCATGCCGGCGATCCGGAAATGATGGCGCGCATGGTGCGTTTGGCTAAACAGAACGGCGTCGGCGTCGGCGCCCATCCGGGCCTCGCCGACCGTCTCGGCTTCGGCCGCCGCGAAATTCCCGTCGATGCGGAAGAAATGGAACAGCAGGTTCTCTACCAGCTCGGCGCGCTTTCGGCGATTGCGAAAGCGCAGGATGTCGCGCTCTCCCATATCAGTTTCCATGCCGCCATGGGCAACATGATCAACCGCGATGCGGCGCTTGCCGAACGGATCATGAAAAAGATCAGGGCGGTCGATCCCAATCTCATCGTCTTTTCGATGCCGGACATGCTGATCGAAAAGGCGGCGCTGGATTGCGGGCTGAAGGTGCTCAACCTCTTTCTCGCCGACCGGGCCTATGATGTGAAGGGCCAGCTCGTGCCACGCAAGCTGCCCAATTCCGTCATCAAGGAAGAGGGAAAAGTTCGCGCACGCGTGCGCCAGTTTCTGGAAAAAGGCACGGTCACGACCATCGAGGGCGAGACCATCCCCGTTCGCGCCAGATCGATCCTCGTTCATAGCGATACACCTGGCTCGCTGGAGCTTGCGCGCACGGTGCGCAGCGAAGTGGAAGCCTGCGGCGGCAGCGTCGTGCCGGCTCGCGAAGTCGTCGCCTGAAGCGGCATACGCCTCATATCCTGAAGCACAAAAAATTACGGCACCGCATTCCAGGTCAGGAGCGCGGTGCCGTAATTTTGCCGGCTATGGAATACGGCCCGGATTTCGATCCGTCGCCAGCCGGGCCGCCTGAGCGATCCGGCCGCACAAGCATCAATTCAGCTGGATCACGTGATTGCTGTCGCTCGTCCAGCTCAGTCTCACCCGGTCGCCAGCGGCGCTGACGGCATTGGTGAAACCTTCCGTCTGGGTCTGCCGGTAGGCGATCATCGGCTCGCCATTGTCCAGACGCAGGTAATAATGCAGCATGAAGCCGCGATAGACGACCTGCTCCACCCGCGCCGTGGTGGAATTGCTGGCGTTTTCACCTGCGTCCACCGCAAGCGGTGAGACCGAGATCGCTTCGGGGCGAACGGTCACGACGACCTTGTCGCCCTGAACCGCCCCCATATCCTCGACATCGAGCCGCACGCCCGAACCGGTGACCAGCCTTGCGGAACGACCATTGCGCTCCGCCACGCTCGCCTCGAAGAAGTTCGAGGCGCCGATAAAACCCGCGACGAAGCGGGTCAGCGGCTTCTGGTAGATTTCGCCGGCCGGTGCGATCTGCTCGAGATTGCCATCCCGCATCACGGCAATCTGGTCCGCCATGGTCAGGGCTTCGTCCTGATCGTGGGTCACCATGATGGTGGTGAGGCCAAGCCGCTGCTGCAGGCTGCGGATCTCGACCTGCATGCTTTCCCTCAGGCCCTTGTCGAGCGCACCGAGCGGTTCGTCGAGGAGCAGCATCGAAGGCTCGATCACCAGCGCACGCGCCAGCGCCACACGTTGCTGCTGGCCGCCGGAAAGCTGCACCGGCAGTCGGTCGCCGAAGGCGTGCAGCTGAACGAGATCGAGCGCCTGCTTCACGCGCCCTTCCCGGTCAGCCTTCGAGATGCCCCGCATCTCCAGACCGAAGGCGACGTTTTCGGCAACGGTCATGTGGGGAAACAGGGCGTAGTTCTGGAAAAGCATGCCAACATTGCGGCGGTGAACCGGGGTACGCGTGGTCGGCTTGCCGCCGACCACGATTTCACCCGAGGTGGGATCGACAAGCCCCGCAATCATGCGCAGGCAGGTCGTTTTCCCGCAGCCGCTCGGGCCGAGAAGCGCCAGGATTTCCCCTGCCTTGACGGTAAGCGAAACATCATCGACGGCAACGACCTGACCGCTGTAATGCTTGGTCAGTCTCTCCAGGCGGACTTCTACGGATTTCATCAGCGTTCCTCAGCCGTTAAAGGTCTGGTTGTATTTTTCGAGCCACTGGGCGCGGCGCGGAATGATGTATTTCCAGTCCGGCGTGAAGAGGTTGAGCGATTCCATCTTCGCTTCCGGATAAGCGAGGAACTTCGCCGTATCTGCGCCGAACTCGATGCCCTTGACGGAGGGCGCGCTCAGCGTCGCTTCCGAAAGCATCTTCTGCACACCGGGATCGAGGATGCGGTTGATATAGGCAAGCGCGAGATCGCGGTGCGGCCCGCCCTTTACCAGCGCGATGGAATTGATGCCGGTGAATGCGCCTTCCTTCGGGAAGGTCATGTCCAGCGGCACGCCCTTCTTGGTGTGCGGATAAACCGCCTTGGAATATTCGATGCCGCCGAAATCCGCCTGGCCCTGTGCCACCATCATCGTCTGCGCTTCCGCGTCATAGATCGAGAGCACGTTCGGCTTCAGCTCGGCGAGTTTCGCCCAGCCGGCATCGGTATCATATTGCGCCTCTTTCAGCGGCTTGCCGGTCGCAAGGGCGGCGGCCACCATCAGCATCAGAACGCTCTGGGTGTTCTTCGGTGTGTTGAGAAGCATGCGGCGGGCATATTTCTTGTCGAACATCTGTTCGTAGCTTTCGAACGGCTTGCCCGTTGTCGGATTGTAGAACAGGCCGGCGATAGAGATCGCAAAACCGACGCCGAAATTGTCTTCGAAAAGATAACGGGAATAGACATTCTTGAGGTTGGGGATTTCGTCCATCGGCAATTGTTCGATCAGGCCTTCCTCCTTGGCCTGCGGAACGCCGACATCGTCCATCGACATCACGCTATATTGCGGATTTTCGCGCGTGGCGCGCAGCGTGGCGATATTGGCGAGCGTCGCGCCTTCGGTCGTCAGGACCCGGCACTTATATTCCTTTTCGAAAGCCGGGATCACTTCCTTCTTGATCAGTCCGCCCTGCGCCGAATTGTAGACGCCGACATACATGGTGCGGTCCTGTGCGGAAGCCGCGGTGTAGAAATAGGGTGTGGCGAGCGCGCCTGCGGTGACTGTCAGGAAACTGCGCCGTTTCATGATGATGGTCTTGTCTGTCATTTCCGGTACCCCTCTTGTTGTTGATTTACATAGCCATTGCCCGGCGCAGACCCACCAGCCTGTCGAGGACGAGCACGACGGTCACCGCCAGAAGGATGATGATGGTGGACATGGTCGCGACCGAAGGATCGAAGACCGTGCCGATCTGGCGATAGAGAACGATGGGCACGGGCAGGTTTGCGGAATCTGCCAGCCACATCGAAACGGGATAATTGTCGAAAGAAACCATGAAGCAGAAGATCGAGCCGGAGGCGACGCCGGGCGCGATCTGCGGAAAGATCACCCGCGTGAAGGTTTTCCAGCGTGTAGCACCAAGCGTGCGCGCCGCCTCCTCGAGGCTGACATTAACGAGCTGAAGACTGGTCAGCACCGTGCGGATAACATAGGGCGACGTTACGACGGTGTGGGCGATCAGAAGCTTCAGCTTGGTATCCATCCAGCCATAACCGGAGAAAAGCTGCAGCAATGCAAGGCCGGTCACCAGCACGGGAAAGATCAGCGGCGAAAGCAGCAGCCCCTTCATCAACGAGCGGCCGATGAACTTTCCACGGGAGAGTGCGAAGGCTGCCGGAACGCCGAGCGCCAGTGACAGAATGGTGGTCGCCACCGCCAGTGCTGCACTGAAGGTGAGGCCAGCCGTGAATTCCTCATTCTGCATTACCGCCGCATACCAGCGGAAGGTGAAACCCTGTGGCGGGAAGGTGACGAAATAACTGTCGGAAAACGAGATGGCGACAACTAGGATGATAGGAGCCAGGATGAAGACCATCATGGCGGCGGTGATCGCGTAAAGGACGATGGCGGAAGTGCCGGTCAGCTTGTTGTTCATGACGCGCTTGCCTTGATACGACGCCCGCCGAGCAGCCGCATCGAGACGGCGTTGATCAGAATGACGATGAAAACGAGGATGGTGGCGATGGTGGCGCCGAACGGCCAGTCATAGACCGCGAGAACCTGCTGTTCGACCATGTTGCCGAGCATCTGCGAGCCGGGACCGCCGATCAGAGCGGGAATGACGTAGGATGCCGAGGCCAGAGAGAAGACCAGCGTGAAACCCGCTAACAGACCGGGAAGGCTGAGCGGGAAGGTAATCCGCAGGAACACTTTCCATGCCGGCGCGCCCAAAGTTCTGGCGGCCTGCTGCAGATTCGGATCGATCTTTCCGAGAGCCGAGGACAGCGGCAGTACCATCATCGGGAAGAAAATGTGCAGGGAGCCGATAACCACGGCGGCATCCGAAAACAGCAGCGTCATCGGACTGTCTATGATGCCAAGATTCATCAGCACGTAATTCAGAAGGCCGGTCGGACCGTTGCCAAGAATGAGCTGCCAGCCGTAAGCACGTACCACCACGCTAACGGCAAGCGGTGCAATCACGATCAACGTGATGATACGGGTCATGACGATATTGCCGCGCACGAGAACGGTCGCGACCGGATAGGCCAGTATCGCCGCAAGAACCGAGGTGATCAGGCTGATGCGGATCGTCGCCCAGAGGACCTTCTGGTAAAGATCCACCTCGAAAAACCTGACATAATGGGCAAGCGTGAAGGGGGAGCCGATCAGCCCCTGCGAATTCTGGGTCATGAGGCTGAAGCTCATCAGCCGAACCGCCGGCCAGAAGAAAAAGATCAGCAGAAAGATCAGCAGCGGCAGGATGAGGATGCCGGGCGAAAACAGCCGACGCTCGAGGGCCTTCCAGCCGGAAACTCCACGGCGTGGCGGGGCATGTGGTTCCATGATCGCAATATCCGACATCTATACTCCCGTCGCGTTGAATACGGCACGAGGCATCGCGTTGAGCCGAACGAGATCGTCCAGGCCCTATGACTAGAATTTGCTGGGTGTGCTCCCTGTCGAGGCATCCGGTCTTTTGCCGGCGCCTGTCGCATATTTCTGCATTTTCGCGCCGGTTACCTCTCTGGGTAATATTGCCCCGACGCGTCGTTCCCTTGTTGTTGCGCCAAGCTTAGGGGCTAAGCCGACGGGCTGCATAATATTTTATTCCTCTGAGGTCATCGCATACGCATATGGACTGCCCACCCCATTTTGGCGGCGATGCATCAAAATCCCGTATGACCTCACATCGAAGTCGTATTGGGGAAACAGCCGAAAATTCCCGTAACCTCCTTGTCATGCACTGGCGTCGCGACGATGCCTGTCTTCACCGTTACAATCGGAAATAATCCATGCCCACCATCGCCCAACGCCTTAACAACGTCACCGTGTCAGCTTCGCTCGCCATGACCCAGAAAGCCCGCGATCTCGCCGCTCAGGGCATCAAGGTCATCAGCCTGTCATCCGGCGAACCGGATTTCCCGACGCCTGCCCACGCGGTCGAGGCGGCGCATGCGGCGGCCCTTGCCGGCGACACGAAATATCCGCCCGCCGACGGAACGCCGGCGCTACGGGCCGCGATCCAGCGGAAGTTCAAGCGCGACAATAATCTCGATTACGATCCGAGCCAGATCCTGGTGGCGGGCGGCGGCAAGCAGATCATCTTCAACGCCATCATGGCCACCTGTGACCCGGGCGATGAGGTCGTCATTCCCGCGCCGTCGTGGATCAGCTATGCCGATATCGTGAAGTTCGCGGGCGCAGTGCCCGTGCCGGTGGTTTGCCCGGAGAATAACGGTTTCCGCCTGCGCGCTGAAGATCTCGAAGCCGCCATCACCCCGAAGACCAAGTGGCTGCTTTTCAACTTCCCCAACAACCCCACGGGCGCCGCCTGCTCGCGCGCGGAAATGAAGGAAATCGCCGAGGTCATGCTGCGGCATCCGCATGTCTGGATCATGACCGACGACATGTATGAGCACCTGATCTATGACGACTTCGAATTCTGCACCATCGCCGAAGTCGAGCCGCGCCTCTATGATCGTGTCCTGACAGTCAACGGTGCATCGAAGGCCTATGCCATGACCGGCTGGCGCCTCGGTTTCTGCGGCGGCCCGAAAGATCTCATCAAGGCCATCAGCAACGTCAATACCCAGAACAGCGGCGGCGTCGCGACCATCGTGCAGGCTGCCGCCGTCGCGGTTCTCGACGGCCCGCAAGATCTGCTGAAGGAGCGCGCCGATATCTACAAGACGCGTCGCGACTTCGTACTAGGCAAGCTGGCCGAGATCGACGGCCTTCGCTGCCACAAGCCCGAAGGCGCCTTCTATATCTTCCCGAATATTGCCGCGCTGATCGGCAAGACGACGAAGGGCGGCACGAAGATCGAGAACGATACCGATTTCGTCATGGCGCTTCTCGCCGAACATCACGTTGCGACAGTGCAGGGCGCGGCCTATGGCCTCAGCCCCTTCTTCCGGCTTTCCTATGCCACCAGCATGGAAAACCTTGCCGAAGGCTGCGCCCGCATCGCCGAATTCTGCAATGGAATGAAATAGGGAGAACAGCATGTTGGGAGGAAGTGGCCGTGTCATCATGGTTTCCGGCGCATCGCGGGGCCTTGGCCTTGCGATCGCCAAAAGGCTTCACGAAGCCGGGTTCACCGTCGCGGCGGGAGCGAGAAATCCGGCCGCCATTGCGGTGAAGGATCGGCTTTCGGCCGATCGCTACGATGCGGAAGAGGCTGGCTCGGCGGAGGCCTGGGTTGAGGCCGTTGCCACCAGATATGGCCGGATCGACGGGCTGGTGAATTGCGCCGGCATCAACCCCAAAGTCCGGGTCATGGATGCGGGTGAAGAAAGCCTCGACCAGATGTGGCGCATCAACGTCAAGGGTCCGCTGAGGGTAACCCGCGCCGCCATTCCCCATCTCGTAAAAACCGGACAGGGCAGGGTCATCAATGTCGCCTCACTGGCGGGACGCCGCGTGGGGTCGAATGTGGGTTATGCGATGACGAAATTCGCCGTCGTCGCCCTCACCCACGGCATCCGGCAGGAATTGTGGGACAGCGGCGTACGTGCCACCGCGCTTTGCCCCGGCTATATCGCAACCGATATGACCGTTGGCGAAACGGAAGTCAGCCGCGAGGATATGACCCAGCCGGACGATCTCGCCGAAATGGTCGAAACCCTGCTTCGCCTGCCGAACAACCTTTCGGTGGCCGAATTGCTGGTGAACTGCCGCAAGGAAGCAATGCTTTGATCTTTTCCACGCGCGGCACCGGGAAACGGTGCTGCGCGTGGCTTTAAAACCGGCCTGACCCTTTTATTTCAGGGTCTCCGCCAGTTGCAGCAATATCTCCTTCACGGCAAGCGCCGGCTCGGAGAGCGGCGTATTGTCCGATACGCAGAAGGACAAGGTTTCCTCAATCATCGGGCTGGCGATCTGCCTGACGACGATGTCCTCATTGGATTCCGCCACGATACGGTCGGCGATGGCCTTGGGCGTTATGGTCGCGCCAAGCCCGGCATCCACGCCGCGCGCTATGGTCCTGACCGATTCCAGCTCCGCCATCACGATCAGATCCTTGCGGCTGCGGGTAAAGGCGAGATTGATGGCGCGGCGCACGAAATTATAGGTCGGCGGCAGAAGGAACGGCAAAAACGCCAGATCGGCGACCGTGACCGGCGCATCGCCCGGTTCCACGCCGAAGCTGCGATGTACGACCAGCACGAATTCCTCACGAAATAGCGGCGTGAACTTGACCCCCCGGATCGGCCCGACGCCATGGATCAAACCCATTTCCAGACGGCCGTTCATAATCATCTGGCTATAGGGCTGGCTGACACTTTCCGTGATGTGCAGCAGAATGCCGGGATGAAGTCGCTTGGTTTCCTCCATGAGACGCAGCGAAAGCGTGGCGGCGCTGCTGAAGGGCGCAAGACCCACCGACACCTTGCCGGAAAGCACAGCGCCCGCTTCCAGAGCCTCCGCCTGCGCCTGCTCCATCTGCCGCAAAATGACCTGCGCATGCCTGTAGACGACCTTGCCGGCATCGGTCATGACAACGCCCTGCTGGCTTCGGGTCAAAAGTTTCTGGCGGAAATGCTCCTCGATACTCGCCAGCTGTTGGCTGAGCGCCGGCTGGGCAATATGCAGCACATCAGCCGCTCTTGTTATGCTACCCATGTCGACAATCGTGATAAACGATTTCAGGCGCCTGATATCCATCTGCTGTTGATCATCCCATTGCTGCTTGCAGGAATAAGATGCTCAATTTGCAGACAAAGTCCATCTTCCATTTCCCGCCCGGACTTCCAGCCGTGGCGCAGCTGATGCGCGCCACGGGGCCTTCTGGCGGAGCGACTATCGCTCCTGCAAACGCAGGTCGCTCCAGAAGCTGCGCAGCTGTTCGGTCAGCTGCGTATAAAGGCCATAGCGCCGCCGGTAATGCGTGATCTGGCCCGCATCCGGTTGATATGCATTGGCCACACGCGTCATCGCCGCGACTGCCTCTTCATAGTCGGGATAAAGACGGATCGCCACGGCCGCACCGATTGCCGCACCAAGCGCACCGGTCTCGCGGGCCTCCGCGACCCGCAGGGGAATTCCCAGAACATCCGCCATGATCTGCGGCCAGTGCTGGCTGCGGGAACCGCCGCCGGACATCACGGCACCCTCGACAGGCAGGCCCGCTTCACGCAGGACGCCGATGTGGCGACGGTGTTCGAAACATACCCCCTCGAACAGCGCTCGCAACATATGGCCTTCGCCGTGCCAGCCCGCGAGACCGTAAAATCCGCCGCGGAATTCCGCGCCCAGCCGCGAGCCGAAGATGAACGGGTGGAAGAACGGATCGTCGCCGCGTGGCGTGACGGAACCGACCTGCTCGTTGCAGCGCTCGAAGGCATGGTCGCCGTGGTCGGCCCGAACACGATGCACATACCATTCGAGATTGGCTGCGGACGTGGCGCTGGATTCGATATTGACATAGCGGTTGCGGCCGAAGGTCGTGACCATGAAGACATCGGGGCTGACAACCGGCTTATCCGCGAAAACCTGATTGATGCTCCAGGTGCCAGCGATGATGGAAGCTTCCCCGGCATTGATGACACCCGACCCCATGGCGCTGGAGACGACATCGAAGAAACCGCCGATAACGGGCGTGCCTTGAGAAAGCCCCGTCAGACCCGAAGCCTCAGCTGTTACATGGCCGACGATATCCGCCGATTCCACGAGGCGTGGGAAAAAATCGACCGCATCGTCAAGCCCGTAGAGCGCCAGAAGTTCCCGGTCGAGCTTCGCTTCGGGGAAGGCAAGCAACCCCGCACCGCTGAGATCGGAAATATCATTCGCGAGGCACCCCGTCAGGCGGAAGTTGACGAAGTCCTTGCAGAACAGCACCGTTCCGGTCTGCGCATATATGTCTGGCGCATGTCGTTTTACCCAGGCAAGCAGGCTGGGCGTTTGTGCTGGCCATGGCCGCTGCAGGCAACGGGCCTGCAATTGCGCTCCGCTTTTTCGGTCAAGCTCGGCCGCCACATCGGCGGCGCGGCTGTCGAGCGACTGGATGCCGATCAGAGGCTGCTGCCCCTTGTCCAGGAGATAGAGACCGTTGCCATGGCCGGCGCAGCCGACCGCAAGGATGCTTGCGGGGTCGACGGAGGATTTCGCCAGAAGCTCACGGATTGCCTCGCATCCATTGCGCCATAATTCCTCAAGATCGCGCTCGACATAGCCGGGCTGCGGAAATGTGGAATGGCCGTCAATGGCGTGTTGCGCAACCTGCCGGCCCGCCGTGTCGAACAACACGGCCTTGATCACCGTATTGCCGACATCCAGACCCAATATGTGATTTTTATCAGCCACGATTATAGATGTCCCATGCTTCCTCACCGCCCGCACCCTGGTGGATGATGGCCATCAAGGCCGCAACGACGGCCTTCGGATTGTCATGCTGATAGATGTTGCGTCCATAAACCATTCCGTTCGCACCCTCGGCCATCAGCGCCGCCGATTTCGCCAGCACGTTGCGCAAATCCTCACGCCCTCCGCCCCGCACCAGCACCGGGCAGCGCGCCGCCTCGATCACGCGGTGAAAATCATGCGGGTTGCTGGTCGGGTCGGCCTTGATGATATCGGCTCCCATTTCCGAAGCAAGACGCACCAGCGTGACGATCTTTTCAGCATCGCCATCCACCTGATACCCGCCGCGCACATCATTGGGCAGCATCACCAGCGGCTCGATCATCAGCGGCATGCCGAAACGATGGCAATCGGCCCGCACGCGGCTGATATTTTCGACACATTGGCGAAACAGCTCCGGCTCGTCAGGCAGCATGAACAGATTAACGACAACGCAGGTGGCATCCATCTCCAGCGCACCGATGATCGGATCGTGATAATTCTGAAGCTGCGACCACATGGTTCTGTGGCGCGTGGAATTGTAAGGGTTACCCATGTCGATGCGCATGACGAGCGCCGGCTTGTCCCGCTCCGGCCTCTGCTGCAGCAGATCCGCCTGGCCGTAAACCATCTGGATGGCGTCGGGACCGGCCTCCACCAGCCTGTCGACGGTCTGCGCCATATCTTCCAGCCCGACGAGGAAGCTCGGTTCGTTGCAAACCCCGTGATCGATGGCCACATCCAGGCATCCGCCATTGCGGAACAGCCGGTTCATGCGCGCCTTTTTCGAAATCCGCATCATCATGCATTCTCCTTGCATCTGTGTTGAAGCATTGCCGGCGTGACGCCGTAAAAGGTCTCCAGCTCATCAATGAGCCGCTGCCGTTCCGCCGCCGCTTGGCTCGGCGTCCAGCCCAACTCGCGCACCGCAACATTCAGGATCGCATCGATCAGATCGGCATCTATGACGCCGGTGATGGCAAGCGTCGTGCGTCGCAGGATGAGGTCGGTCAGGTGCCGGACATGTTCGGAGCGGATCAACCAGACCAGCTCGGCGGCCGTGATTGGCAGATTTTCGCAAAGCGGTGCATCATCCGGGCGGGCCCGGCAAAAGCCCATCAATTCGAGTGCGCGTGAACCATAGGCCAACGCCAGATGCTCAGCCCTATCCCTCCCGATTGAAAACTCCTCCACCAGCAGGGCCGGCAGGCGTCCCGCCCCGGTGGGGAAATTCCTGCCGCCGCCGATAGGGCGGTCCATCGTGTCGGCCCGCCGCTTGCGTCCGAGAAAGGCCAGAACATCGTCGGTCACCTGTTCACCAAAGGCCCTGAAGGTCGTCCACTTGCCGCCGATCATGCAGAATTGCGGCGGATCGCCCGCAACGCGGTGGACGAAATGGCTGCGGGAAATTCTTCCGGTAAAGGCGGCATCACTGCGCGGTAGCGGGCGTATGCCGCTGAAACTGAAGACGATGTCGGAATGGTCGACAGTAATCCGCGGAAAGACCTGACGGATCGCCTCGAGAATGTAATCTCGCTCCTCGGGCTCGCATCGCACCCGCTCGGGACGCTCCACCTTTATGTCGGTGGAGCCGGCCAGAACCCGGCCGAGATAGGGAAAAAGGATACAGACGCGGTTGTCGGCATTCTCGAAAAAGATCATATGGCCGTTCAGGGCCTTGAGAAGCGCCTCATTGGCGATGATCAGATGCGATCCCTTGGTTCCAGAAACGGTCGGTTTTGCCTTCTCCGCCGCCGGGGCGGCGGTCAGCGCACCAATCGTCTCATCGATCCAGGCGCCGGTCGCATTGACGATGACCCTTGGCCGGATCGACAGGGTTTCGTCCATTCCCTCAATCCGAAGTCGATATTCACCATCAAGACGGACAAGCTCGGCATAGTTTAGCGCAATACTTTGTGGCGCATCGGCGCAAGTGTCGATCAGAAGCTCCAGCGCAAGCCGTTCGGGCTGGCTGATCCAGGCATCGTAATAAGTTGCCGAATATCTGATCCCCGGGGTTAGACCCGGCCAACGCTCCAGCGTCTTGCCCGCGCTGCGAAACTCATGGCGAGGCAGGATGCGGTTTTTGCGGGTAACGAAGTCATAGAGCATGAGGCCCGCCTTGATGGCGAGCGCCCCCCGGCTGGCCGGTTTGCCGCCGGAGCCGGCAAAGGTTGCCGCCGCGTTGAACAGGCCGCTGAAAGTCGAAAAAATCGGAATTGTCGTCGGCAGCGGATGAACCATATGCGGCGCAAGCCTCAGAAGTGCATCTCGCTCCCGCAACGATTCCGCAACGAGGCCGAATTCACCGTTTTCGAGATAACGCAGGCCGCCATGGATCATGCGCGAGGGTGCGGCGCTGCAACCGGAGGAGAAATCGTTACGCTCGACCAGCAGCACCCGCAGCCCCTGCAAGGCAAGATCACGATAGGCGGCAATTCCGTTGATGCCGCCGCCGATGACGACGGCGTCGAAATCACCGTCGAGCCGGATACGGCGCAGAGCGTCCTCGCGAAAACTGGGCATAGAAATACCGTTCGCCGGCTGATGACCAGCGTCCCAATGTTGTTGACCGTTTAAAGCGACAGGAGAGACGGGAGGCGAAAAATTATCTTGTCTTCGCGAGGCCCCGTCTCAGCGACATGATTTAAGTATCGAGCCCGACAAGATGCTCGGCGACACCGGCGCTGATGAGAGCCAGTTCACCCTCAGTAAGTCGCAGGCGGGCCGCAGCGGCGTTTTCAACCGCCTGAGCCGGATCGCGCGCACCGCACAGCGAGAAGGTGATGCCAGGCTGGGCAATCGTCCAGGCAATCACCACCTGCGCTATCGACGCCGCATGCGCTTCGGCCACGGGTTGCAGCGACCGCATCAGCCGCGCGATCTTCTCGCGGTTCGCCTGGCTGAAGCGCGGATTGCCGTGGCGCTGGTCATCCTCCGCAAAGACCCGCTCAGGCCCAACCTTGCCCGACAGGAGACCAAGCGCGAGGGACGAATAACTCAAAACCGAGACAGCATTCCTTCGGCAAAGCGGCAGCAGGGTCGTCTCGATATCCCGCTTCACCATGGAATATTCTTCCTGAATGGCATCAAGCGCGCCGGTGGCGATATAGGCCTCAAGATCGCCGGGCGAGACATTGCTTGCCCCGATGGAGCGGATTTTCCCCTCCTCCTTCAGCCGCACCAGAGCTCCAACCGTTTCGGCAATCGGCGTCGTGGCGTCTTGCCAATGGGTGACGTAGTGATCGATATAGTCGGTTCCGAGCCGTTTCAGACTTTCTTCGACCTCATAACGGATAGAGGCAGGACCAAGATAACGGTGAACGGGTTTACCATCCTGATGGAAGAAATAAGCGCCCTCGTTCACGTGCCAGACGAGGCCGCATTTGGTGACCAGCACCACCTTGTCGCGCCTGCCGGCAATCGCCTTGCCGACAATGGTTTCTGCGAGCCCCATGCCATAGGCCGGCGCGGTGTCGATCAGGGAAATGCCGGCATCAATCGAGGCCTGAATGGCGGCGATGGATTGCCGCTCGTCGGTGCCGCCCCACATCCAGCCGCCGATGGCCCAGGTGCCCAGCCCCACGGCAGATGCGCCAATGCCGCTGCCGCCGATTGTCCGGGTCAATATTGCATTGTCCGTCACGAAGTTTCCCCTTCTTCCTGATCCAGTAAATAACCGGCGATCGCCTCGTCCACGACGAGCGAGGTCAGATAGCGGCCGGCAAGCGTGGCCGCCACCGGCCCGGCCTTGATGGCGCCTGCCGCCACGCCGATGATGTTCGGGCACCGGGCGAGTTGCCCGGGGTCCAGCGCCACCACGCGCGAATTGAGATCGATACGCGCCAGTTGCCCGTCCGCCATGGTGAGATGGGCAAGAAATTCGCCGGCAATACCAGCATCCACCAGCGCCTGCCCGCCACGGGCCGCATCCGGCAGAAGATCGTAATAGCCGGAACCGGGCGCTTCCACCGAACCGATGCCGACCAGCGCCACCTGCGCCTGCCGCGCCAAGTCGAATACCTCACGGATCGATGCGACATTCATCAGCAGATCACGCTGTTCCTCGTCCTCGGCAAACAATGGCGCATGAACGAGCGATGCGCTGCCGCCCAGCTTTTCTGCCAGTTGCGTGGCGAGATGATTGACATCCGTATAGTGCTTGCCCTGCACACCGCCGGTCAGCGGCACCACCCGCACATCGAAACGGCGCTCCGCCTCCAGATTGTCGACAACGGCACTCACCGCCTTGCCGCCGGTAATCGCGATCACATCGCCGTCACGAATAGTCTCCAGCAAGTGGTTGGCGGCTACCCGACCCACCATCTGCAAGGCGGTTTCCGGATTATCGGAGACTGTTGGCGTCACCACCGACTGCCTGAGGCCGAAACGCTGGGTGATCTCGTTTTCAAGGTCCACCAGCCGCTGATAGGGGCTGGCGATGGTGATTTTCACCATGCCCGCCTTACGGCCGGCCGCAATCATGCGGTTGACCTTGGTATGGGAAAGATTGAGCCGCTCGGCGATTTCCGACTGCTTCACACCCTCGATGAAATGCAGCACCAGGACGGAATATATCTGTCGCTGCTGATCGAAATCGTCCTTGATGTCCAGCATGATCGTCTTTCTCCAGTTACCCATCGCCACTCAACGGGCGTTCAGCGGCGACGCTTGACCAGATAGTGGTCGAACAGAACCGCAGTCAGCAATATGCTGCCCCTGATGATGTCCTGCCAGTAGACAGACACATTGAGCAAGGCAAGCGAACTGGAAACGACCGAAAGAAGGATCGCACCGAGGATCGCGCCCAGAATGGTGCCTGAACCGCCCGAGAGGCTGGCGCCGCCGATGACCGCAGCCGCAATCACGTTGAGTTCCATGCCGATGCCGAAGCTCGGCTGGGCGGAGCCGAAGCGCGCCATGTATATGACGCCCGCAACGCCTGCCAGCATCGAACAAAGCGTGGTGGTGGCAAAGACGACCCGGCCGACGCGAATGCCGGAATAGGCCGCGGCCTTGGGATTGCTGCCGGTATAGAACACCTTGCGGAATGCCGTCGTTCGGCGCAACAGGAGATCGAAGGAAACGACAACCACCGCGAATATGATCAGCACCAGCGGAATGCCGCCAAGCGCGCCCTGGCCGATGAACTTGAATTCCGGCGGCAGCGAGTAGAGGCCGAGCGGGCGGCCGCCCGTTGCCAGCAGGCAAACGCCGCGCGCAATCACCATAACGCCAAGCGACACGATGAAATGATGCAGGCCGACAACCGTTGTCAGAAATCCCATGGCCATGCCCACCAATGTCGTCAGGCAGATCGCCAGCCCAGCCGCGACCCAGGGATCAACACCGTTGAGGAAAAGCCAGCCAGCCGCCACCATGGCAAGCGCCGTGACGGAGCCGACGGAAAGATCGATGCCGCCCGAGATCAGCAGGATCGTCATGCCGACAACGACGATGCTTTCGATGGCGAAGACCATGGCCATGGCCCGCAGATTGTCCACGGTCAGAAAATACGGCGATATGAACGACATCACTGCAAAAAGCGCGAGGATGATGACGATGAGCCCGGTTTCCCGAGCCTTGAGCGCGGGTTCCCACCAGCCGGTACGGCGAACCGCCGTTTCAGCTATGCCCGAAGGTGTTTCCGATGTTGCCATTTTCCCGCTCCCTCAGGCCCCGACAGGGCTCTCTGCAATATTGATCGATGCAAGCTGCATGATCTTTTCTTCCGTCATGTCCTCACCCTCCACCTCACCGGTGATGCGCCCCTCGCGCACGACCAGCACGCGGTCGCTGACGCCGATGAGTTCCGGCAGTTCCGAGGATATGACGACCACGCCCACGCCCTCACGCGCCAGTTCCCGGATCTGCCGATGGATTTCGGCTTTGGCGCCCACATCCACACCGCGTGTCGGCTCGTCCAGAAAGATGACCTCGGGTTCCACCGACAGCATCTTGGCCAGCGCCACCTTCTGCTGGTTGCCACCGCTCAGGGTCGATACCGCGTCGCCAACGCTGTTCGCCCGCAATTTCAGCCGCCGTCCCAGCTCATCGGCACGCTTCATCTCCTTGCGACGCTCAATGAAGCCCATGCCATTCGATATCCTGCCGATATCGAGTGCGGAGACATTCGCGGCGATGGACATATTGAGGAACAAGCCGTCGCCCTTGCGATCCTCGGAGAGATAGACGAGCCCCTCGCGAATGCTGTCACGATAGTCTTTCAGCTTCAGCGGCCGCCCCCGCAGCGTAACCTCGCCTTTCGGTTTTCCCTCCAGCCGGCAGACCGCCCGGGCGATCTCGCTTCGGCCCGCACCGATGAGGCCGGCAAGCCCCAGGATTTCGCCCCGACGCAGATCGAAATCGACATCGAAAACACGCTTTCCTTCATTCAAACCCCGAACCGAAAGAATGACCTCGTCTGATTTTTCATCTTCCGCGAGCTTGGGCGGATAGAGCTTGTCGAGAACACGCCCCACCATGCTGTTGACGACCTCCTCCGGGGAAATCTCTGCGATATTCGCCGTCTTGATGTGGCAACCGTCGCGCATCACCGTAATGCGGTCGCAATGTTCGAAAATTTCCGCCATCCGGTGCGAGATATAGATGATGGCAATCCCGCGCTCAGCCAGCCGGTGCATGATCCTGAAAAGGGTCTGGGCCTCGGTTTCGGTCAGGGCCGCCGTTGGCTCATCGAGGATCAGGATACGGCAATCCAGCGTCAGCGCCTTGGCGATCTCGACGATCTGCTGTTGCGAAATCGACAGATCGCCGGCGCGGCTGGCAGGGTCGATGTCGCCGATTTCCTTGAGGATGGTTGCCGCCCGCCTGGCAAGGTCACGATAGTTCATGAACCAGGAACGGCTTTGACCGGTCTCCGACATGAACATGTTTTCAGCAACTGAAATCTCCGGGCAGAGCGCAATCTCCTGATGCACGAAACCGATACCAAGCCGGTTCGCCGCATTGGGTGAGGCTATCCGCACCGGTTTGCCGTCCAGCAGTATTTCGCCACCGTCAGGCTGCAGAATACCATCGATAATATGCATCAGCGTCGACTTGCCGGCGCCGTTTTCACCCGCCAGCGCATGGATCTCGCCGCGCCGCAGCTCAAGTGCGGCACTGCGCAACGCCCGCACGGGGCCGAACGCCTTATGAATATTCGTCATGTTGAGGATGACCTCGCCCATAACGCCCTCCCGAAGCTGCTTCCCCTTTGGCCGGCGAGGCTTAAACCTCGCCGGTTTCAGGGCGGCGCGTCAGCGCCCCTTCATATAGTTATTGAGATCAAAGGAAGCGGCGTTCGCCTTGGTTATCACGGCGAAACCATTGTCCATCGACGGAACCTGCATCGGGTTGAAACCGGACACCTTGTAGTCGTTGAACGGGTCGATCAGGTCCGAATGGGCACCCAGAAAGGTGTTCATGAAACCCATGAAGCCCTGAACGCCCTGATTGGGATTGATGGACATGTAGATATTGCCCTGCTTGATGTGCTCCAGCGTGGCCGGGGTGATATCAGCATGCAGGATCAGGACCTTCTTCTTCGCCTCAAGGACGGCCGCCGTCGCACCTTCGGCCGAACCTGCCTCGGGAATCCACAGAGCGCCGAGATTGGGATTGGCCTGCAACAGGGCGCCGACCGCCTGATAGGCGAGGTTCGAATCCTGATTGGTTGCCTGGCGGCCGACCAGCTTCATCTGCGGATAGGTGCGGCCCATATAGTCGATGAGGGCAGTGACGCGCAGATCGTGATTGCTTTGTCCCGGATTTTCCAGAACGGCATATTCACCTTTTTCGCCGAGCTTCTTGACGATTTCGTCAGCCGCAAATTTCGCCTCGGCGACATTGTCCGAGGTAATATAAGCGGTGCGCTTCGACTTCGGCGAATCCGCCGCAAAAGTCGTGACCGATACGCCGGAGCCGATCGCCTTGTTGATAGGCTCGATAAAGGGATCGGCCTGCATCGGATGCAGCAGAATGCCCTTCGGCTTTTTCACCAGCTCCTGCTCGAAGGAGGCAATCTGCTTCGTGATGTCATATTCGGGCGTGCCGGTGAAAACCGCCTCGCAGCCCAGAGCCTTCGCAGCCTGCTTGAACCCCTCGAAGACCGGCACCCAATAGGGATGGCTGGAAACCATGACGTTCATCACATAGGTTTCACCCGGCTCGCAGGCGAATTTGCCCGCAGCGGCGGCCGGAGAACCGGCAGCAGCAGAAATCGCCACGGCAAAAACACCCGCAGCAACGGTCGATTTCAGAAAAGCCAACATATTCCCCTCCCAAGGACAATGACTTAATCCGCAATAAATTTTGAGTGGTGTAATTTATTGCATGTGACTTGAGATATCTGGAAACCAAACGCTCGTCAATGCATGTGAATTTTATTTTTGATGGTGAAATTTATTGCGCGCATTAAAGGTGGAGGAGGTTGCCGCCAAGATAAACCATCCTTCGGGGGGTTCGAAAAGGGCAGGGAGAACTTTGACCAAACACTGGCTGGAAACGAGAAAAGGGTTTCTGATTGCTCAGAAACCCTTTTCAAAAATTCGGATGGTGGGCGTGACAGGGATTGAACCTGTGACCCCTACGATGTCAACGTAGTGCTCTCCCGCTGAGCTACACGCCCTCCGTGGCGGCGGATAGACCACAAAACCGGTTCATGCGTCAACTGCTTTTTTTCGGTTTTATGAAGGTTTTTTGAGACCCCTTACGCCACAAGGAGTTTGTTCACCTCATCCACCAGATCGCGCAGATGGAAAGGCTTGGAAAGCACCTTGGCGTCCTTCGGAGCCTTCGAATCGGCGTTCAAGGCGACGGCTGCAAAGCCGGTGATGAACATGACTTTCAGGTCGGGATCGAGTTCGGTCGCACGGCGGGCCAGTTCGATACCATCCATTTCAGGCATGACGATATCGGTCAGCAACAGCGAAAAGGGCTCCTCGCGAAGCCGGTCGTAGGCGCTGGCGCCATTGTCGAAGGAAGAAACCTTATAACCGGCTTTTTCCAGCGCCTTGACGAGGAAGCGGCGCATATCGTTGTCGTCTTCAGCAAGAAGAATTTTCTGATTCATCGTTAAGTGACCGTAACTGCTCAATGTTTGGAATACCCTAGCCCGATTATAGGATTTTCACGGTAAATATCCTGTGAAGACGAGAATCGGTATAGCGCTATATGGGCGATAGTATGGACTTGCCGCACTGTAACTGGCAACATGATCATCCTGATTGTTTGCGACATGGTAAATGGGTCTGAATGGACTGGGTAACGGGTGAATATGAGCTGTTCGAAGTAACGGAACCTGCCGTTCAAACCCTGCCATTCGTCTATAATTCACCCCATAGCGGCCGCTGTTACCCCATCTCCTTCCTGGAATCGGCACGGCTTGATTCGCACGAGATCCGGCGCTCGGAAGATCACTTCGTCGACGAGCTGTTCGCCGCAGCGCCCGAAATCGGCGCGCCGCTTTTGAAGGCGAATTTTCCCCGCGCCTATCTCGACGTCAATCGCGAGCCCTACGAGCTTGATCCGCGCATGTTCGAAGGCACCCTGCCGCCCTATGCCAATATAGGTTCCATGCGGGTGGCCGGCGGCCTCGGAACGGTGCCACGCATCGTCGCCGAGAACATGGACATCTATGCCCACCGCCTGCCGGTGGATGAGGCGCTGTCGCGTATCGAGACGATCTACAAACCCTACCACGCCTGCCTGCGCAGGCTTCTTTCCCGCACCCATGCCAATTTCGGCATGGCGGTCCTGATCGATTGCCATTCCATGCCGGGCAATATCCGCGTCGCGGGCTCGAACCTGCGGCCGGACGTGATTATCGGCGACCGTTACGGCACCAGCGCTTCCCAGGAAGTCTCCCGCGCCGCCCTGCATTTTCTCGAGGAGCTGGGTTTCGTTGCGGTCTGCAACAAGCCCTATGCCGGCGGCTTCATCACCGAACATTACGGGCGGCCGATCCGCTCCCTCCATGCTTTGCAGATCGAGGTCAACCGGGCGCTTTATGTCGATGAAAAGACGCTTTCGAAGAAAGCCGATTTTCCAGCCATTCAGGCATCGCTTGAAATCTTCATGCGCCAGCTTGGCGTCTTCGTTTCGGATTATGCGATCGAGACCTCGCTCGCCGCCGAATAACGCCGAATTCCCCCGATAGTTCATACGCTTATTCCAGATTTCCTGGCCGCGCGCCGGGCAAAAAAAACCGCGCCTTGGCGCGGTCAAGTCTAGGGAGGAAACACCCAAGGAGGGTATTTACAGTCAAAGACTGTAGCTTGACGTTATGCATTGAATGCACAATTGTCAATCAATTTATTTCATGCATATTTTTTAGGCTTATGCCGAAAATATGGAAACCTCTACTCCGGCAACCGTACGAGTGGACGGCGGATGTGATTCCAGTCTATGCATCTTGCCATACAGTCCAGGCCCCAATGATTCAGGCAATGAGGTTCCATATGCTGCCCGACCGGGATTTCTTCTTCAAACTTGCCGATGCAGCCAGCGCTGAAACGCTTCCCCGCTTCCGCACGGGCATTGCCGTCACCAACAAGCAGGATGGCGGCTATGATCCGGTAACGGAAGGCGATCAGGCTGCTGAAAGCGCCATTCGCGCCCTGATCGAGGCGCACTTTCCGCAGCATGGCATTCTTGGTGAAGAACATGGCAATGTCGGTCTCGACCGCGAGCATATCTGGGTTATCGACCCCATTGACGGCACACGCGCCTTCATTTCCGGCGTGCCTGTCTGGGGCACGCTGATCGGCTTCCAGTCGGCCGGCCGCGCCACGATGGGCGTTATGGACCAGCCCTTCACGAAAGAACGTTATTTTGCCGATGGTCAAGCGGCCTGGTATTTCGGCCCCGATGGCGAGCGCAGGATCCGCACGCGCGAATGCACTTCGCTGTCGGATGCGGTGCTGTTCACCACCACGCCCCATATCTTCACCGCAGAAGAAAAGCCATTTTATGAAAAGGTGGAAGAACAGGTCCGCCTGTTCCGTTATGGCGTGGATTGTTACGCCTATTGCCTGCTCGCTGCCGGTCATGTCGATCTGGTGATCGAGTCCGGTCTGAAGCCCTATGATGTCGGCGCGCTCATTCCGGTGGTCGAACAGGCTGGCGGCGTCATGACCACCTGGGATGGCGGGCGTCCGGAAGATGGCGGCCGCATTCTAGCCGCGGGCTCCAAAGCCGTGCACGAACAGGCACTCGCCATTCTCTCGAAACTATAAATCGTTTCGTGTCGGCGGCCATTCACTCCGGCGCAAAAAAGGCGTCGATGGCCGCCAGCGCCTGTTTACGGAAAACGTCGCGCTCATGCAGCAATTCGTGGCGCGCGCCGGTTATGGGAAGAAGCTGCGCCGCCCGGAAGTTGCGCGACAGTTCCTCCTGCGCCTTATAGGGCGTGATCGTATCCAGCATCGGCGCGAGAATAAGGGTCGGAATGGTTATGTTTGTCAGGTGGTCCTGGCGGGTTACCCGCGCCATGGCCTTCAAGGCTTCATAGACCCAACGCGCCGTCGGCGCACCAATGAACAATTCCGGAAACTGCCGATGCAGCGAAAGATTCCTGGCAAAACGTCTGGCGTCGGAAGTCAGCGGGTTACCGTCGAAATCCCGTTCGCGCTGGTCCTTACCGAGCTGAACCCTTCCAAGGCCGACGAGACTTAGGGCCGTCGAAACCAGCCGGATGACAGACGACGGAACGGATTGCTGACTGTCCAGCTCGATGAATGGCGAACAAAGCGCCAGGCGGTCGATCCGGTTCGACAGACGGGGTGCGGCGGCAAGTGCTGCAAGCGCGCCGGTGGAATGGGCGATCATGAAGAATGGCAGACGCGTATCCGGCAACACCACCTGCTCGAGAAAAAGGCTGATATCCCGCTGGTAGTCGGAGAACCGCCGGACATGCCCCGCACCCGGCTTCTTCAGCAGCCTTTCGGAACCGCCCTGCCCGCGCGTGTCAAAGGTCGCGACCCAGAACCCCATGGCTGTCAGATCGTTGATCGTTTCGAAGTATTTTTCGATACATTCGTTCCGGCCATGCAGCAGAACGACGGTTCCACGGGCAATGTGCCGGCTGGCGCGGAAGATCGCATATCGAAGCTGTTTGCCGCGATCGCCGGTAAAATAACCGACGGTATGGTTGCCGGGAACCGGGTTGTCTTCGCTTTCGCGCAATGTGGCTTCGATCATCGGTCTTTTCCGGCTTTTCTGCCCTCTCGGGATAGGTCGACGGCAAGCGAAGGTCAAAGAAAAAATTGCCGGAACCGTCGGTTAAAGCAGTCGCGGTTCCGGCCAGTAAGACAGAAGAAGAAGGGACGTTATTGCTTCTGTCCACGGAGAATGTCTCCGATGACTGAAGTTTTATGGCTCTCAAACTGAACGATGCCGGAACCTGACGTTCAGCCATGGTTCATCTTGCCATTCGCCTTTTCGCCCTCGCCGCACCCCCCTTGACGTGGCGACGGGCCATTCCCATCTCATTCATGCGGTCGCCAGAACGGGACCGCGCCATATGTCCGGCCGTCGCCAGAACGGGACGCCGGGCTTAACCGCAAACAGTCGCTTCATAAGGAGGACACCATGCGTCACGTCGATTTTTCCCCCCTTTACCGCTCCACCGTCGGTTTCGACCGTCTCTTCTCGATGCTCGACGGCCTCGGACAACCCGAACAGGCCCAGTCTTATCCGCCCTACAATATCGAGCGGACCGGCGAGAATACCTATCGCATCACCATGGCTGTTGCCGGTTTCGATGAAACCGAACTAAGCATCGAATCCCGCGCCAATACGCTGACGGTGAAGGCCGAGAAGGCCGCAGATGAGAAATCATCCGAAGGTGAGTTCCTGTATCGCGGCATTGCCACACGCGCTTTCGAACGACGCTTCCAGCTGGCCGACCACGTCGAAGTCCAGACCGCTTCCTTAAAGAACGGCCTGCTTCACATCGATCTCGTCCGCAACATTCCGGAAGCCATGAAACCGCGCCGCATCGCGATCTCGTCCGACAGCGCCGATGCGCCGAAGACGATCGAAGCACAGATCACGCCGGCCCAGGTCAACTAAGCCGATCCGGATATCAAACGAACGGCCCCGTCATGGGGCCGTTTTTATTTGATGAAAATTCACCCTTCAGCGGGTGGAGACGACCGCGCCTTCTGCAGCCGCCGCCTCCGATATGGCCGCTTTTTCATGGGCCTTTCGGGCATAACGCTGGGCCAGCACCGCGCAGACCATCAGCTGAATCTGGTGGAAAAGCATGATCGGCAGGACGATTGCGCCAATGCTCTGGCCGGCGAAAATCGCGCCCGCCATGGGCACGCCGCTGGCGAGGCTCTTTTTCGAGCCGCAGAAGGTGATGGTGATTTCATCCGCCTTGTCGAAACCGAGCGCGCGGCTGCCGAACATCGTGACACAGAGAACAAGCGCCAGAAGCACGATGTTGATGACGATGACCACGCCGATATCACGCAGGGAAAACGTCTGCCAGATGCCTTCGATGACGGCGTCCGAGAAGGCAAGATAGACTACCATCAGGATGGAACCGCGATCGACAGGGGACAGCAACTTCTTGCGCGCCCTGATCCAGTCGCCGATCCACGGCTGCAGCACCTGACCGGCGATGAACGGCAACAGAAGTTGCAGGAAGATCTGCAGGAAAGCATCCAGCGAGAATCCGCCGCCATGGCCGCCCACCGTAAACAGCAGGCCGACCAGCAGCGGGGTCAGGAACATGCCGAAAATATTCGATGCGGAAGCCGAACAGATCGCAGCCGGCACGTTTCCTCCAGCCATGGAGGTGAAAGCGATGGAAGATTGCACGGTGGATGGCAGAACGCAGAGAAACAGCACACCCATATAGAGCGGCGCAGGCAGAATATTTTCGGGAATGAAACCGATCGCCACGCCGAGCAGCGGGAAAAGGCCGAAGGTGACGAGCAGGATCGCCAGATGCAGGCGCCAGTGCAGGATACCGGCAATCACCACATCCCGCGAAAGCCGGGCGCCGTGCAGAAAGAACAGCAATGCGATCGCCAGCTTCGTCGCAAGCCCGAAATAGTCCGCAGGCTCTCCGCTGATGGGCAGAAACGAGGCCAAAATCACGGTGGCAACCAGCATCATTGTGAAGCGGTCGGGCAGGAAGCGGGTCATGGGAAGTCTTTCCGGCATCGGTTTTGCTTGAAACGCGCGTTACTATCGCTCATCATGAATTTGGATGCAAAGATTAACAGTTATCGCGATTCCAGATAAATGCTGAACCTTCAACATCTTGCCAGCTTCGTCATGCTTCAGCAAACCGGCAGCTTCACGCTGGCTGCTGAACGGCTGGGCATTGGCCAATCCACTGTCAGCCAACATATTCAAAGGCTTGAGGCCACACTTGGCCGCCGGCTGATCGCGCGCAGCACCCATCAGGTAAGGTTGACGGGTGAAGGTGAGGCGCTGCTCGGTTATGCCCGCAACATGCTGGAAATCGACAGCAAGGTGTCCTCACTGTTCAGCGAGAACCGCCTGCGCGGGCGCTTAAGGCTCGGCGTTTCCGAGGATTTCGTCGCCAGTCGGCTGACCGCCATTCTGGAAGAATTCATCCGCCTTTATCCTTTGGTGGATCTGGAACTGACGGTTTCGCTGAGCGGCGTGCTTTACCAGATGCAGGATAATGGCGAGCTGGACGTCGTGCTCGCCAAACGCCGGCTCGGCGACAAGCTTGGGCATTTTCTCTACCGCGAACCGCTGGTCTGGCTGGCCCGCGACCCGGAGCGGATGCTGAGCCAGCCCGACGCCCTGCCGCTGATCGCCTTTCCACCACCGAGCATTACCAGAAAGGCGGCGCAGGAAGCACTCGACCGGGCCGGTCTTGCTTGGCGCATCGTCTGTACCTGTGGCAGTCTCAGTGGATTGACCGCTGCCGCAAGGGCGGGCATGGGCATTCTGGTGCAACCGCGCAGCATGGCGCCCGCCGGTCTCAAGGAGATTGCGGCGGATGTGCTGCCGGCGCTCGAAGACGTTGAATTCGTGCTTCAGCCCAGCAAGGGCACCGACACGAAACTGGTGCGCGCCCTTTCCGATCTCGTTTCCAGCAAGAGCATCGCACCGGGCAGTTTCGTGTAAATTCTGTCAGCCATCCCGCCGCGAAAGGCAGCGACCGACACTATCCCGCCAGCCGGCGATGGCATTTTTTCGTTCTGTCTCGTCCATATCGGGATTGAAACGGCGGTCGCGTTTCCAATGGGCGGCGAAGGCTTCACGATCCGGCCAGATACCGGCGCGTGAGGCAGCGAGCCAGGCCGCACCCAGAATGGTGGTTTCCAGAAAGACAGGCCGGTCCACCGGTGCGGCGAGAACATCGGCCAGCCGCTGCATGGTCCAGTCGGAGGCGACCATACCGCCATCGACCCTCAGCACCGTCTTGCCATTGTCGCCCGCCCAGTCCTTGCGCATGGCGTCCAGCAGATCAAAAGTCTGATAGGCAACGCTTTCCAGCGCCGCACGCGCAAATTCCGCAGGTCCGGTGCCACGCGTCAGGCCGAAAATCGCGCCCCGCGCCTCTGCATCCCAATAGGGAGCGCCGAGGCCGGTGAAAGCCGGCACCAGATAGACCCGCTGCTTGGGATCGGCTTTTTCGGCAAGCGCGCTGACTTCGGAGGCGACCGAAATGAAGCCCAGCTCGTCACGCAGCCATTGTACCGCGGCACCCGCAATAAAGATTGAGCCTTCAAGCGCATAGGTCGTCACCCCATCGAGACGATAGGCAATTGTCGTGAGCAGCCGATTAGTCGAAGTCACCCGGTCGGTTCCGGTGTTAAGAAGCGCAAAACAGCCGGTGCCGTAGGTCGATTTCATCATGCCCGGTTCGAAGCAGGCATTACCGATCACGGCCGCCTGCTGGTCGCCCGCCACACCGAGGATCGGGATTTCCGCGCCCAGAAGCGACTTGTCCGTCACGCCGAAATCGGCGGCGCAATCCAGCACCTCCGGCAGCATGGCGCGAGGAATATCGAGGATGGACAGCAGCTCGTCATCCCAGGCATTGTCTTCGATATTGTAGATCAGCGTTCGCGAGGCGTTGGTCGCGTCGGTCACATGGTGACGACCGCCGGTGAGGCGATAGATCAGGAAACTATCGACCGTGCCAAAGCAGATTTCGCCCTTCACGGCTTTTTCGCGAAGGCCGCTGACGCTATCCAGAAGCCATTTGAGCTTGGTGCCGGAAAAATACGGGTCGAGCAGCAGGCCGGTCTTTTTCGAAAAAAGCGGCTCCAGCCCCTGTCGTTTCAGATCTTCGCAAATGGGCGCAGCGCGGCGATCCTGCCAGACCACCGCCCGGTGCACGGCCTCGCCGGTGTTACGGTCCCAGAGCACCGTCGTTTCACGCTGGTTGGTGATGCCGATCGCTTCGATGTCGGAAGCGGCGATGCCGGCATCGGCGAGCGCCAGCCGGATGGTTTCGAGCACGCTTTTCCAGATATCCTCTGCATCGTGTTCCACCCAGCCGGAGGCCGGGAAATGCTGCGGAAATTCTCGCTGTCCGACACCGATGACCCGCATGTCGCGATCAAAGACCATCGACCGTGTCGATGTCGTTCCCTGATCGATCGCCAGAATATAACCGCCCATTATGTCACTCCCTTTCAAACGCAATGACCGGGGCGGCTTGCCGCCCCGGTTTAAGATTTCATGCAGAGATTACTTCTGCCAGCTTTTGACCAGTTCGTCGTAATTGACGGTGACCGGCTTTTCCTTTTCGTTGGCAATCTTCAGCTGCGGCGCCAGATTGCCCTTCGAAACAGCGTCCTTGTTCCAGTAGTCGATATCGTGTTCTTCCGCCAGTTTCGGACCGATATCGCCCTGCACGCCGGCACGCTCGATACGGGCCATGACTTTTTCCTGTTCGGCGCAGAGCGAGTCCATCGCGGCCTGAGCGGTCTTCGCACCGGACGACGCATCGCCGATTGCCTGCCACCACAGCTGTGCCAGCTTCGGATAATCAGGAACGTTGGTGCCGGTCGGAGACCATTGCACGCGGGCCGGCGAACGATAGAACTCAATCAGACCGCCGAGCTTGGCGGCACGGTCCGTGAAGCTCTGGTGATGGATAGTGCTGTCACGAATGAAGGTGAGACCCACATGGCTCTTCTTCACATCGACCGTCTTCGAGGTCACGAACTGCGCATAGAGCCACGCGGCCTTGGCGCGGTCGTCGGGGGTGGATTTCATCAGCGTCCACGAACCCACATCCTGATAACCGAGCTTCATGCCGTCCTTCCAGTAGACGCCATGCGGGGAAGGCGCGACGCGCCATTTCGGCGAACCGTCTTCGTTCACGACAGGCAGGCCGGGCTTGGCCATATCGGCGGTGAAGGCCGTGTACCAGAAGATCTGCTGGGCGATGTTACCCTGTGCCGGCACCGGTCCGGATTCGGAGAAGGTCATGCCCTGCGCTTCCGGCGGCGCATATTTCTTCAGCCATTCGAGATATTTCTCGATGGAATAGACTGAAGCCGGACCGTTGGTATCACCACCGCGCGCCACGCAGGAGCCGACCGGCTGCGACTTTTCGTTGACCTTGATGCCCCATTCATCGACCGGCAGGCCGTTCGGCAGGCCCTTGTCGCCGTTACCCGCCATGGAAAGCCAGGCATCGGTGAAGCGCCAGCCGAGTGACGGGTCCTTCTTGCCGTAGTCCATATGGCCAAAGACCTTCTTGCCGCCGACATCGCGGCCGGTGAAGAATTCGGCAATATCCTCATAGGCCGACCAGTTGACCGGAACACCGAGGTCATAACCGTATTTGGCCTTGAAATCGGCCTTGTTCTTGTCGTCGTTGAACCAGTCGTAACGGAACCAGTAGAGGTTCGCGAACTGCTGGTCGGGAAGCTGGTAGAGCTTCTTGTCCGGCGCCGTTGTAAAGGCGCTGCCGATGAAATCCTTGAGGTCGAGGCCGGGATTGGTGACGTCCTTGCCCTCATTGGCCATGAAATCGGTCAAGTTGCGCACCTGCTGGTAGCGCCAATGCGTGCCGATAAGGTCGCTGTCATTCACCCAGCCGTCATAGAGGTTCTGGCCGGTCTGCATCTGAGTCTGGATTTTTTCGACGACGTCACCTTCCTGGATGATGTCGTGTGTGACCTTGATGCCGGTAATGGCGGTAAAGGCCGGAGCCAGAACCTTCGATTCATATTCATGTGTGGTCAGGGATTCGGAAACCACCTTGATTTCCATGCCTGAAAAGGGTTTTGCCGCATCGACAAACCATTGCAGCTCCTTTTCCTGCTCCGCACGGGAAAGGGACGACATGTCGCCGATTTCCTTGTCCAGAAACTGCTTTCCTTCCTCCATTCCGGCAAAAGCGGAACCCGTCATTGCCAGCAGCATGGCTGCCGTCGTCGTCATCAGATGCCGTCGCATATCAGTCCTCCCAAGGGTTGCGATTGCATGAAGTCTGCGGGTGCGGTTTTCCTCCGCCGCACCTTTTTCCTGCTCTAGACAAAACGGAAAACGCCGATGGCGTAGACCGCGGACAGAGCGAGAGCCCACCACAGGTTCGGGCCGACCAGCCCGAGCCATGCGAGATGAATGAAGGCGCTGCCGAGCAGCGAGATGAACAGCCTGTCGCCGCGCGTCGTCTCGAAGCGCAACAGGCCGAAGCGGGGATTGCCGCCGGGCGAGAGACGTTCCCAGAACCACATGCCGACCAGCAGCACGGCGATGGCACCGAAAAAGGCAGCCGTCTGCCAGGTCCACGCCATCCAGGTAAAATCGGGCATCTTCGTCATGGTCAAACCCTCCCCAGCGCGAAGCCCTTGGCGATGTAATTGCGCACAAACCAGATAACCAGCGCGCCCGGTATCAGGGTCAGCACACCGGCAGCGGCAAGCAGACCCCAGTCCATGCCGGCGGCGGAAACGGTGCGTGTCATCGTCGCGGCAATCGGTTTTGCATCCGTGGTCGTCAGCGTGCGGGCGATCAGCAGCTCGACCCACGAGAACATGAAGCTGAAGAAGCAGGCGACACCGATGCCGGAGGCGATGAGCGGCATGAAAATCTTCACGAAAAATTTCGGGAAGGAATAGCCGTCAATATAAGCGGTCTCATCGATTTCCTTCGGCACGCCGGACATGAAACCTTCGAGGATCCACACCGCCAGCGGCACGTTGAACAGGCAATGCGCCAGCGCCACGGCGATATGCGTGTCGATAAGCCCGAAAGCCGAATAGAGCTGGAAGAAGGGCAGCGCGAAAACGGCGGGCGGCGCCATGCGGTTGGTCAGCAGCCAGAAGAACAGGTGCTTGTCACCGAGAAAACGGTAACGCGAGAAGGCATAGGCCGCCGGAAGCGCTGCGGCAACCGATATCACCATGTTCATAACGACGTAGATGATCGAGTTGATGTAACCCGAGTACCAGGAGGAATCGGTAAAGATCGTCCGGTAGTTCTGAAGCGTCGGCTGGTGCGGATAAAGCGTCATGGACGACACGATTTCCGCATTCGTCTTGAAGCTCATATTGATGAGCCAGTAGATCGGCACCAGCAGAAGGATGATATAGATCGTCGGCACCAGCCAGGAAAAGCGCGATGGTCCGTGACGGCGGCGCGAGCGTGCGGCAATGCCTGATAATCCCGCCGAGGCGGCTTTTACCGGCGAATTTCCCATCCGTTCCATGCCTGTGGTGACATCAGAGGCGCTCATGTCTCAAGTCTCCGCGTCGTGGCTGGTCATGACGGTGTAGAACACCCAGGACAGCAGCAGGATGATGAGGAAGTAGATCAGCGACATGGCCGCAGCCGGCCCGAGGTCGAACTGGCCGAGCGCCATCTTCACGAGATCGATGGACAGGAAGGTGGTGGAGTTGCCCGGACCGCCGCCGGTGACGACGAAAGGCTCGGTATAGATCATGAAGCTGTCCATGAAGCGCAGCAGGAAAGCGATCAGCAACACCCGCTTCATCTTTGGCAGCTGGATGAACCGGAACACCGCAAAACGCGATGCGCCATCGATCCTTGCCGCCTGATAATAGGCATCCGGAATGGACACGAGGCTGGCGTAGCACAGGAGCACGACAAGGCTCGTCCAGTGCCAGACATCCATGATGACGACGGTGATCCAGGCATCGAGCGGATCGTTGACATAGTTGTAATCAAGCCCCAGCTGATTGGCGTAATAACCGAGCAGGCCGATATCGCTGCGGCCGAAGACCTGCCAGATCGTGCCCACGACATTCCACGGTACCAGCAGCGGCAACGCCATGGTGACAAGGCAAACAGGCACGCCGATGCCGGATTTCGGCATCTTGAGCGCGATGAAGATGCCGAGCGGAATTTCAATCGCCAGAATGATGCCGGAAAATAGCAGGTTGCGCCCCAGCGCATCCCAGAACCGGTCCGATGCCAGAATTTCCTCGAACCATTGTGTTCCGGCCCAGAAGAACTGGTTGTTGCCGAACGTATCCTGCACTGAATAATTCACGACGGTCATCAGCGGAATGACGGCGGAAAAGGCAACCAGCACCAGCACCGGCAGCACCATGAACCACGCCTTGTTGTTCCAGCTCTTTTCCATGGTCAGGCCCCCATCTTCACGCGCCAGGAATCGGCAAAGACGCCGATGGCGGCCGGATCGAAGCGAACACCCGCTTCCGCCGGGATTTCCTCGTCTTCGGCAACGACGATCGCGAGTTTCTGACCGGCGAACCGGGCACGCACGATCTTCTGCCGGCCAATATCCTCGACCTTGTCGACGATGATCGGCATGCCGCCCCGCTCCAGCCGGATAAATTCCGGGCGGACACCAATCTCGATGCGCTGCGCGCCATCGACCTTTGGTACACCGGCAAGCGGCACACCAAGGCCGCCGACCACCGCGGTCGCGCCGTCTATCTTGGCGGGAAGCACATTCATGCCCGGCGAGCCGATGAAGTAACCGACAAACGTATGTCCCGGCCGTTCGAAAAGCTCGGCCGGCGTGCCGATCTGAACGATCTGTCCGTCATACATCACCACCACCTTGTCGGCGAAGGTCAGCGCCTCAGTCTGGTCATGGGTGACATAAACCATGGTGAAACCGGACTGCCGGTGCAGCCGCTTCAGCTGCGAGCGCAGCACCCATTTCATATGCGGATCGATCACCGTCAGCGGTTCGTCAAAGAGGATGGCGTTGACGTCGGAGCGCACCAGCCCGCGCGCCAGCGAAATCTTCTGCTTCTGGTCCGCCGTCAGACCGCGGGCGCGGCGTTTGGCCATGCCGGACAGATCGGTCATCTCAAGGATGTCCCGCACCCGGCGGTCAACTTCGGCTTCCGGCACATGCCGGTTGCGTAGCGGAAAGGCCAGATTGTCATAGACCGTCATCGTGTCGTAGACGACCGGGAACTGGAACACCTGCGCGATGTTACGGTCTTCGGTGGCGAGATCGGTCACGTCCGTTCCATCGAAGGCGATCCGGCCTTCGGAAGGACGCAGCAGCCCGGAAATGATGTTGAGCAGCGTGGTCTTGCCGCAGCCGGAAGGGCCGAGCAGCGCATAGGCGCCGCCATCCTCCCATTCGTGATGCACCTCTTTCAGGGCATAGTCGCCAGCGGCCTGCGCCTTGGCATTATAGGCGTGGCGGATGTGATCGAGCGTGATGCGTGCCATGACCGATCTCCCTTACGCCGCTTTGCCGATGGCGCGGCCGTCTACATCAAAAGCCATCAGGTGCCGTGTATCGAGAAACAGCTCGATATCCCTGTCCGGCTCGATGTCGTGAATGCCATGCGCCAGCATGACCCAGCGCCGGCCCGAAAACTCCACATGGACGAAACTTTCCGACCCGGCAATTTCCGAAATCAGCGTCCGCGCCCGGATGGATTGCCGCGCCTCGCCCTTCGCCTGCGGGAAAAGATGATGCGGCTGGAAGGCGATGGTCAAAGGTCCATCCGGCACGGCGGCAAGATGCGCCGGCACCGCAATCACTGCCTGGTCAGCACGGGTAAATGCACCGCCCGCCTTGACGACCTCGATGGTGTTGAGCGGCGGGTCTGCAAAAATTTCCGCGGTGACGATATCCACCGGGCGCCGGTAAACCTCGATGGTGCGGCTGAACTGCGTTACCCTGCCCTCATTGAGCGTTGCGGTATTGCCGCCCAAAAGCAGCGCCTCGGAAGGTTCGGTCGTCGCATAAACGAAGATCGCACCGGATTCGGCGAAGATGCGCGGTAGTTCCTCGCGTAATTCCTCGCGAAGCTTGTAATCGAGATTGGCCAGCGGCTCATCGAGCAGAACCAGATTGGCGTTCTTGACGATGGCGCGGGCAAGTGCCGTTCGCTGCTGCTGGCCGCCGGAAAGATTGAGTGGCGTGCGGTCGAGATAGGGTGTCAGCTTCAGAAGCTCGGCGGCTTTCCTCACTTCCCTGTCGATGGTCGCCTGATCCTTGCCAGCAACGCGCATGGGCGAGGCGATGTTTTCGTAAACGCTCAGCGCCGGATAATTGATGAATTGCTGATAGACCATGGCGACGTTGCGTTTCTGCACCGGCCATCCCGTCACGTCCTCCCCGTTAAAGAAGATCGTGCCGCCGCTTGGCTTGTCCAGCCCGGCCATCAGCCGCATCAGCGTCGTTTTGCCCGAAAGTGTCGGTCCAAGCAGGACGTTCAGGCTTCCGCGCTGTAACGTCAGATCGGTCGGGTGAATATGATATTCACCACCCGCCATCTTCGAGACGTTTCGCAATTCAAGCATGGTGATCCAAAGCCTCCTCCGCTTGTCGTCCGGATCGTCAGATTGCCTTCAAGCGTTCCCCTGCAATGTCGTCGATATAGGTCTCCAGCCCGCGCACCTCTTCAGGCGTGAAGAAAAGGCCCTGCTTGGTGCGCCGCCACAGAATATCCTCCGCCGTCAGCGCCCATTCGCGCGCCATCAGCCAGCGGACCTCTACCTCATAAAGCGTGCCGCCGAAATGACGGCCTAGTGCTGACGCCTCCGTGGCAGAGCCGATCAGCACAGCCGCATCCGTCCCGTAGCAACGCACAAGCCGCTTGGCATGACGCTCTTCGAGAAAGGGGTAACGCGACCGCAGTGTAGTAACCTCCGCCGCATAGGCCTCGGCACCGAAATTTCCACCCGGCAAATGCGAACCCGCCGTCCATGGCGCGCCCTTTTCACCCAGTGCATCGCCGATTTTTTCAAGAGCATGTTCGGCAAGCCGCCGATAGGTGGTGAGCTTGCCGCCGAAAATATTGAGAAGCGGTGCTTCGCCTTCCGCCCCTTCGGTTTTCAGCACATAATCGCGGGTGGCTTCCTGCGCTTTCGACGCGCCGTCATCGAAAAGCGGCCGCACGCCAGAATAGGTCCAGACGATGTCCGCCTTTGTAACCGGCGAGGCAAAATATTCGCTTGCCGCGCTGCAAAGATAGCTGATTTCCTCCTCGGTGATCCTAACAGCCCGGGGGTCGGCGGTATAGTCGCGATCCGTCGTGCCGATCAGCGTAAAATCCTGTTCGTAAGGGATGGCGAAGATGATGCGCCCGTCCGGATTCTGGAAGAAATAGGCGCGTGGATCGGCAAACTTCCTGCGCACGATGATGTGGCTGCCCTGTACCAGGCGAACATTGTGGACATTGTTTTTGCCGAATGTCGAAGACAGAACCTTGTCCACCCAGGGGCCGGCGGCATTCACCAGCATGCGCGCGCGATAGGTTGCGGTTTCACCGGCAGCACTTTTCGTTTCAACCCGCCAGAAGGCGCCTTCGCGTCGCGCCGAAACCACCTGTGTGCGGTTAAGGATCAAAGCGCCGCGATCGGCGGCATCACGGACGTTCAGCACCACGAGACGGGCATCGTCCACCCAGCCGTCGGAATATTCGAAGGCGCGGGCGAAAATAGGCTTCAGCGGTTTTCCGGCGGGATCGCGGCGCAGATCGAGCGAGCGCGTGGCAGGCAAAAGCTTGCGGCCGCCAAGGTGATCATAAAGAAAAAGCCCGAGACGCACGAGCCAGGCCGGACGCACGCCACCCTTCTGGAACGGCAGGACGAAGCGCATGGGCCAGATGATGTGCGGCGCCATGGCCCACAAAACCTCACGCTCCATCAGCGCCTCACGCACCAGACGAAACTCATAATGTTCGAGATAACGCAAACCGCCGTGAATAAGCTTGGTAGCGGCGGACGAGGTTCCGGAGGCGAAATCGTTCATTTCCGCAAGTGCGACGGAATAGCCCCTGCCGACGGCGTCACGCGCGATACCGCAGCCATTGATGCCGCCGCCGATCACGAAAATATCGTGGATTGCCTCGTCAGACATAAACTCTCCCGTGCTTTCATCGACGCTCTCCTCATCGATATATTGAAAGCACGGACATCTAATTCGAAGACAAAACGAATGTCAAACGAAATTCCGACGACGTAAGATCAGGCCTCACGCGCCTCGGTTTCAATCAGCCGAACGTCATGATCTGCACAGATGGAACGGATCGAATCGACCGGACAATGATCGGTGATGAAGGTATGCACCTGCGAAAGATGGCCGATGCGCACCGGGGCCGTGCGCTCGAATTTCAGCGAATCCGACACCAGAATAACATGGCGGGCATTGGAAATGATCGCCTGCGCAACCTTGACCTCGCGGAAGTCGAAGTCCAGCAGGGCGCCGTCCTCATCAATAGCTGAAACGCCGATGACGGCGAAATCGACCTTGAACTGGCGGATGAAATCCACTGCCGCCTCGCCGACGATGCCGCCATCGGAACCACGCACGACGCCGCCGGCAATCACCACCTCGATACCCGGGAAAACCCGCAACCTGTTGGCAACATTGATATTGTTTGTGATGACCATCAATTCGTGATGGTCCGCCAGCGCTTCTCCCACCGCTTCAGTCGTCGTGCCGATGTTAATGAAAAGCGACGAGTTATTGGGAATGAGGGCGGCAGCGGCAGCGCCGATCGCCTGTTTTTCAACGGAAGCGATGGCGCGGCGCGCCTCGTATTTGACGTTCTCGTTGCCGCTTGGAAAAAGCGCGCCACCGTGGATGCGCGTCAGCACCCGCGTGTCGCAGAGATCGTTCAGGTCCTTGCGGATCGTCTGAGGGGTCACCGAAAACCGTGCCGCCAGCTCATCCACCAGCACCCGCCCGTTCGCTTTTGCCAGCGCAACGATTTCATCCTGACGCGGTGTAAGCAGCATTTCACCCTCCCTCCTCTTTCAATTTTTTCGTTTTATTGAAGAGCGAACGAAAAACCAATGTCAAGGGACGGTTTTATGGCCGCCTCTGGCAAGAGATGGACGGCGGAACAAAGCAATGCCGTAAGCCAAAAGAAGATGCTTGAATGGCTTATTAGCCGGCTCTCTGAGAAAACAGGCCCACCGGCTCCTGCGGACCGACATCTGAAGACGCTGAGGACGCCGCACGGAACGCATCGCCGATGCCAATCAGCAACGGCTCGTTCACGCCCAGCCTGTTCACTGCCGCAGCCAGCTCTGCGAGCGAACCGCACCAGCGTCGTTCATTGGCCCGGCTGACCGAAATCATGATGGCAACAGGCGTCGAGGCGGGCATTCCGTGGAAGAGCAGAGAGGACTGGATATCGGCAGCGGTTCGGCCACCCATGTAAAACACGGTGGTCACGGCGGGATCGGAGAGCGACTTCCAGTCGATATTCTCCGGCAATTTTCCCTGCCGGGAATGACCGGTGACGAAGCGGACCGACTGCGCATGGTCACGATGCGTCAGGGAAACACCAAGACGTGAGGCCATGGCGCTTGCGGCGGTAATACCCGGCACAATCTCAACCGGAATATTTTCTGCTTGCAGCGCGGCAATCTCCTCGCCGGCGCGTCCGAAAATCATCGGATCACCGGATTTCAGCCGAACCACCCGTTTGCCGGCCTTGGCGAGGCGGATCATCATGTCATTGATGTCTTCCTGCCGGCAGCTTTCCCGGCCGCCGCGCTTGCCGACCAGCATGCGCTTCGCCTCCCGCCGCGCCAGTTCCAGCACCTCGGCTGAAACGAGATCGTCGAACAGGATGACATCGGCCGCCTGCAAAGCGCGCACCGCTTTCAGCGTCAGCAATTCGGCATCGCCCGGCCCTGCCCCCACAAGCGTCACTAGGCCGCGCCCCGATCCCGCCCGCGCGGCCTGCATTCCGATATCCGCAAGCAGCCGTTCCTCGCTGCCCTCATCCAGCCTTTCGGTAAAAGCCCGATCGACGAATTTTTCCCAGAAAGAACGCCGCAACGCACCGGGAGCGAGCCGCAGATTGACGCGCTCTCGGATTGTCTGGGCAAGCGCACCCCAATCCTTCAGCGACAGCGGCAGCAATGTCTCGATGCGCCGACGAATGGCCTGCGCCAGAATGGGTGCTGCACCATCGGTGGAGATAGAAACCACCACCGGCGAGCGATTGACGATGGAGCCGAACTGGAACTGGCAGAATTCCGGCTTGTCGATGACATTGACGGGAACACCAGCCGCCCGCGCTACATCGTAGAAGCTCTCGGCTTCCGTATCGGTTTCGCAATCCGCCAGCGCCAGTTCCGCGCCGTCGAAGATATCCGGACCCCACGGACGGTCATGCCATGTCAGCATCGGGCTGTTTCCGATAAGCGCTGTAAAGCTTTCCGAAAGCTCGCTTTCCTCGCAATAAAGATGCAATTCCGCCCCGCAGGCGAGCAGCAGTTCCGCCTTCCAGGCGGCCCCGTCCGATCCGCCCGCCAGCACCACGCGCTTGCCCTCAAGCCCCCAGAAGACCGGCAACTTGGCGAGCCTCTCCATGCGGGCCGGTTCATTCCGCTGCGGTTTTAAGGCATCCATAGATGATCCCCCTGATTTCGGCGCGGCAGGAGCCGCAATTGGTTCCAGCATTCAACGCCTTGCCGATGGCTTCGACGCTGTGGCAGCCTTCGCGGATGGCCGCGGTAATCTGGTTCACCCCGACATTAAAGCAGGAGCAGACGGTGGCACCCGGATCGGCGCGGCCGGCACCGGGGCGACCGGCAACCAGCGCAAAACGCATGCGCAGATCCTCATGGCGTTCGGTCAATTGCGAGATCGCCCAGTTGCGGGCGACGGCCACCGGCTGTCTGGCGATGAACAGCGCCGCCAGCAGGATATCGCCATCGAAGAAGGCGAGGCGCAGATCGCCCGTCTGCCGGTCGCTATAGCCCAGCGGCTCGATCCTGACATCAATGCCGAAGACCTGCCGCGCCCAGAATGTCCAGTCCTGCGGCTCCTCGACAAAGGCAAGCTCCATACGATAGCCGCCATCCGCTTTGGCCGTGGCCCAGTAAGCACAATCCGGCGCATCCGGGCGGATGCGGGAGATGGCGAAACCATAGGCCTTCGCTTCGAAGCGCCTTGCCCTTACCGCTACGTTTTTCGAGGCGGGCTGACCGGAATGCGGGTCCGTCACCGGCGCAACCACGACATCAATGCGCGCCTGCGAGGCGAACTGGTCGTTCCAATGCATCGGCGCAAACACCGAGCCGCGCGCCTGCCTTTCGCTCACCAGCGCCCGCAGCAGAACCTTGCCATGGGGACTTTCCATCTCCACCAGATCGGCGCTTTCTATTCCGAGCGCCTGCGCATCGCGCGGGTGAAGCTCGGCGAAGGGTTCGGCGATATGGGCAGTAAGGCGTGCACTTTTGCCGGTGCGGGTCATGGTGTGCCATTGATCGCGGATGCGGCCGGTATTCAGTGTCAGCGGATAATCCGCCGATGTCCTGCACGTCTCCGGCAAGGCCGTGGCAATGAAGCGCGCCTTGCCATCGGCGTGGTAAAACCGTCCATCCGCGAAAAACCGGGTGACGACGCCACTGCCCCGCTCCACTTTCGGCCATTGGAAGGACGCCATAGTGTCGTAGGATTCGGGCTCTATCCCGCTGATGTCGAAATCGCGACTGCCCATATTCTCAAAGCCGGAAAGAGCGGCATGTTCGGCAAAAATCTCCGATGGCTGGCCATAGGCGAAGGCCGTGCCGAAACCCATGCGCCGGCCCGCTTCCGCCATTTGCCACCAGTCTGCTTTCGCTTCGCCCGGCGCATCGAGAAAACCGCGCTGGCGGGAAATGCGCCGCTCGGAATTGGTGACGGTGCCGTCCTTTTCACCCCAGCCAAGCGATGGCAGAAGCACATGAGCATGGCGGGCCGTATCGGTATTGGCCATGACATCGGACACCACGACGAAAGGACAGGCCGTGATGGCCGCCTCGACGGCACCGGCATCCGGCATGGAAACCACCGGGTTGGTCGCCATGATCCACAGCGCCTTGATGCGGCCATCGGCCACCGCCCGGAACATATCCACCGCCTTCAGGCCGGGTTTTTCCGCAATGGCGGGCGAGGCCCAGAAGCGCCGCACGCGGTCGCGATCCTCGGCATTTTCGATAGCCATATGGGCGGCCAGCATATTGGCCAGCCCACCGACCTCGCGCCCGCCCATGGCGTTCGGCTGGCCAGTTAGCGAAAACGGCCCCATGCCCGGTCTGCCGATGCGGCCGGTGGCGAGGTGGCAATTGATGATCGCGTTGACCTTGTCGGTGCCGCTTTCAGACTGGTTGACGCCCTGGCTGTAGCAGGTGACGGTTTTTTCGGTGCGTTCGAACAATTCGTAAAAGGAAATCAGTTCGGCAATCGTCAGGCCCGTGGCTTCGGCGATCTCTGGCAGACTGTGTCCGGTTGCTGCCTGTATTGCTGCATCAAAACCGACCGTGTGATTTTCCACATAACCGCGATCGATTGCAGGACTATCGGAAAGATGCGCCAGCAGGGCGGTAAACAGCGCCACATCTCCATCCGGGCGGATGGCGAGGTGCATGTCGGCAATATCGGCGCTCATCGTCCGGCGCGGATCGATAACGACGACTTTCATTTCCGGCCGTGCCGCCTTTGCCGCCGCGAGCCTTTGGTAAAGCACCGGATGGCACCATGCGAGGTTGGAACCGGTGAGGATCACCAGATCGGCAAGCTCCATATCCTCATAGGTGCCCGGCACCGTATCGGCCCCGAAGGCGCGGCGATGGCCGGCGACCGACGACGACATGCAGAGCCTTGAATTGGTATCGATATTGGCCGAGCCGATGAAACCTTTCATCAGCTTGTTGGCGAGGTAATAATCCTCCGTCAGCAATTGGCCGGAGACGTAAAAGGCAACGGAGTCCGGGCCGTGTTCGGCAATGGCTTGAGAAAACCGGGAGGCGACGAGGTCAAGCGCTTCGTCCCATGCCGCCCGCCTGCCGCTGATTTCAGGGTGGAGCAGGCGACCGTCGAGATCGATGGTCTCAGCCAGAGCCGAACCTTTGGAACATAGTCTTCCGAAATTGGCGGGGTGGTCCTGATCGCCCCTGACGGAAACGGCACCGTTATCTTTGACGGTGGCGATGACGCCGCAGCCGACGCCGCAATAGGGACAGGTGGTTTTTGTTTCAGTGGGCATGGGTTTGCCCTCTCGGTGGGTGGCGTTTACCCCCCTCTGTCCTGCCGGACATCTCCCCCTCAAGAGGGGAGATCGACAAGCGGAAGGCTTGCCGCTTCATCTCTGCGACCGGCGACGCAAGCCATGAATGGAAATTCGTGCCGCAAATGATCTCCCCCCTTGAGGGGGAGATGTCCGGCAGGACAGAGGGGGGTAACGCCACCGCCATCGCAATTCACTCCGCCGCAATCATCAGAGTTTCAAGCGCTATCGAAAGCCTTCCATCCAGATTGCGCACCGGAATGGTCTTCACCTCACCCTCATCCGCCCCCAGCGCCTTACCGGTTTCCAGCGAAATGACCCAATTATGCAAGGGACACGTCACCGAAGCCCCGTGCACGATGCCCTGGCTCAGCGGCCCGCCCTTGTGCGGGCAATGGTCCTCGATGGCGAAGACCTGATTTTCCGCCGTGCGGAACACGGCGATCTTGCCCATTGGCGTTTTGACGCAACGCGCGCCGCGCAGCGGAATGTCGGAGATATCGCCAATATCGATCCAGTTGCTGTCCATCGTTCTCACTCCGCCGCCTCACTGAAACCGATTGCCGCCATGGGCCTGAACTCGTGCTTGTCGTGGCCGGATACGCGTTCGGACCAGGGATCGACCTGCGCGAATTTCTGGCTGAAGACGAAACGATCGAAGTAGGCCTTGCGCTTTTCCGCATCGTCCATGATCTGGCGGCGGATTTCGTCGTAACCGATGCGCTTTGCCCATTTGTAGATGCGCTCGAGATAGCGGGCCTGTTCGCGATACATCTGCGTCAGCGCCACGATATGCTCCAGCGCCTCATCCTCGGTTTTGACAAGACCCAGAACTTCCGTGCCCTTGATATCGAGACCGGCAGCACCGGCAAAATGGATCTCGAAACCGGAATCGACGCAGATGACACCGATATCCTTGCAGGTCGCCTCCGCGCAGTTGCGCGGACAGCCGGAAACGGCAAGTTTCAGCTTGGCGGGCGTCCACGAGCCCCACATGAATTTTTCGATGCGGATGCCAAGGCCGGTGGAATCCTGCGTGCCGAAGCGGCACCATTGCTGGCCGACGCAGGTTTTGACCGTGCGCAAACCTTTGGCGTAGGCCTGGCCGGAAATGAAACCGGCCTTGCCGAGATCGGCCCAGACGGCGGGCAAATCCTCCTTCTCGATGCCGAGAAGATCGATGCGCTGGCCGCCGGTCACCTTCACCATCGGGATTTCGAATTTGTCGACCACATCCGCAATAGCCCGGAGTTCGGAGGAAGAGGTAACCCCGCCCCACATGCGCGGCACGACGGAATAGGTGCCGTCCTTCTGGATATTGGCGTGAACGCGCTCATTGATATAACGCGACTGATAATCGTCGGCATATTCATCCGGAAAGTCGCAGACGAGGTAATAATTGAGCGCCGGCCGGCATTTGGCGCAGCCGCAGGAGGTCTTCCATTCCAGTTCCTGCATCACGGCGGGAATGGTCTTCAGCCCCTTGGCCTTGATGAGACGGCGCACATCGTCATGGCCGAGATCGGTGCATTTGCACATGGGCTGCACGGCAGCGGGGTTATAGCTGTCGCCGAGCGTTATCGTCATCAGTTGTTCGACAAGGCCGGTGCAATTGCCGCAGGAGGCGGATGCCTTCGTGTGGGCGCGCACATCGTCCAGCGATGTCAGCCCCTTGGAGGTGATGGCCGAGGTGATCTTGCCCTTACAGACGCCGTTGCAGCCGCAGATTTCCGCATCATCCGGCAAGGCTGCAACGGCCGCCATAGGGTCCAGCGGCGACCCTCCCTGATAGGCCTGGCCGAAGATCAGGGTTTCACGCATGGCGGAAATATCGGTCGATTTCTTCATCAGGTCGAAGAACCACGACCCGTCCGCCGTCTCGCCGTAAAGCACTGCGCCGATGATGCGGTTTTCCTTGAGGATCAGGCGCTTGTAGACACCGGCGGTGGCATCGCGCAGCACGATTTCCTCGCGGTCGTCGCCTTCGGCGAAATCACCGGCGGAAAACAGGTTGATGCCGGTGACCTTCAGCTTGGTATTAGTGACGGAGCCATTATATTCGGCCGAACCTCCGCACAGCCGGTCGGCCAGCACGCGGGCCGATTCATAAAGCGGCGCAACGAGGCCGTAACACATGCCGCGATGTTCGGCGCATTCGCCAAGCGCGTAGATCGAGGCGTCCGAGGTCATCATGCCGTCATCCACCACGATGCCGCGATTGACGGCGATACCCGCCTCCTTGGCGAGACCCGAGGCAGGACGGATGCCGACCGCCATCACCACCATGTCGCCCTTGATGACCCGGCCGTCTTCCAGCTCGATACCTTCGACCTTCCCCTCACCCAGAATGCATTTGGTATTGGCCTTGGTGATGATGTCGATGCCGCGTTCGTTAAGCGCCTTTTCGAGAAGATAGGCCGCTGCCGGATCGAGCTGACGCTCCATGATCGTCGGCATCAGGTGGATGACGGTGACATCCATGCCCTGGCGCTTAAGGCCATAGGCGGCTTCCAGCCCGAGAAGGCCGGCGCCTATGACGATGGCGCGGCCCTTGCCCTCGGCGATGTCAAGCATCTTCGTCACATCGTCAAGATCGCGGTAGGCGAGCACGCCCGGCAGTTGATGGCCGGGGACGGGAATGATGAAGGGCGACGAACCGGTGGCGATCACCAGCTTGTCGTAGGAAACCGTGATGCCGTTTTCGCTGGTCACGGTCTTCCTGTCGCGGTCGATGCCGGTGACCTTCGCTCCCTTGTGCAGCGTGACATTGTTAGCCGCATACCATTCGTCATTATGAATGACGATGTCTTCATAGCTCTTTTCGCCTGAGAGCACCGGCGAGAGCATGATGCGGTCGTAATTGACGCGCGGCTCGGCGTTGAAAATGGTGACGTCGTAAAGGCCGGGAGCGGTTTCGAACAGGTTTTCCAGCATGCGCCCCGGCGCCATGCCATTGCCGATGATGACGAGTTTTTGCGTCATGGGCGTTACTCCGCAGCTTCGACGAAGCGGTGACGTTCGTAAAGGAACTTCAACACGGCCTCGCGGCATTTGAGGTAGGTCTTGTCGGATGCGAGCTCGATGCGGTTGCGCGGGCGTGCCAGCGGCACGTCAAGCACTTCGCCAATATGGGCGGCGGGACCGTTGGTCATCATCACGATACGGTCGGAGAGCAGCACCGCCTCGTCGACATCATGGGTGATCATGACCATGGTGTTGCCGAGCCGGGCGTGGATTTCCATCACCGCGTCCTGAAGATGGGCGCGCGTCAGCGCGTCCAGCGCACCAAAGGGCTCGTCCAGCAGCAGGATTTTCGGCTCCATGGCGAGCGCGCGGGCAATGCCGACACGCTGCTTCATGCCGCCGGAAATTTCCGAGGGCTTCTTGTCCTTGGCATGGGCCATCTGCACGAGATCGAGGTTGCGCATGACCCAGTCATGCCGCTCGGCCCGGGTCTTGCTATTGCGAAAGACCTTCTCCACGGCGAGATTGACGTTTTCATAAACCGAAAGCCAGGGCAGCAGGCTATGGTTCTGGAACACGACGGCGCGTTCCGGGCCGGGCTCGTTGACCTCGCGGTTTTCGAGAAGCACCGCGCCGGCAGACACTTTCGTCAGTCCGGCGATGAGATTGAGCATGGTGGACTTGCCGCAGCCGGAATGGCCGATGACGGAGACGAATTCGCCTTTTTCGATGGTGAGGTTGATGCCTTTCAGCACCTCGGCGCGCGAACCGCCCTTGTCGAAATATTTGTCGATGTGATCGAGCTTCAAATAAGCGTTCATAATTTTGGCCCTCTCAATTAGCCGCTGCGCCGCGGGTGATGACCTTGCCGAGCGCCGCCACCAGCTTGTCGAGCATGAAGCCGACAACGCCGATGTAAGCGAGCGCTACGATGATGTCGGGCAGGCGGGAAGAGTTCCACGCATCCCAGATGAAGAAGCCGATGCCGACACCGCCGGTCAGCATTTCCGCCGCAACGATGGCAAGCCACGAAAGACCGACACCGATGCGCAGGCCGGTGAAGATGTAAGGTGCCGCCGAAGGCAGCATGATCTTGAAGAAGAATTCCAGCTGGTTGAGCCGCAGCACCTGCGCCACGTTGCGGTAATCCTGCGGAATATTGCGCACGCCGACTGCGGTATTGATGATGACCGGCCAGATGGAGGTGATGAAGATCACGAAAATGGCCGAAGGATTGCTGTCCTGAAAGGCGGCCAGCGAAAGCGGCAGCCAGGCAAGCGGCGGCACGGTGCGCAGCACCTGGAAGATCGGATCGAGACCGCGCATGGCCCAGACCGACTGGCCGATCACCGCACCGAGGATGATGCCGGCAATGGCGGCGAGGCCGAAACCGTAAGCCACACGCTCCAGCGAGACCAAGACACGCAGGCCGAGGCCGATATCCTGCGAACCGTTATGGAAGAACGGCGATACTATGAGATCGTAGCTCTCCTCGAAAACCTGGCTCGGCGGCGGCAGCGATGAGCCGGGGGCGGAACAGAGCAATTGCCAGACGCCCAGCAGAATGGCGAGAACGATGAACGGCGGTATGATATTGCGAGCCGCCGCCGCACCCCATTTGCGCAGATCGATCCGCGAGGCAGATTTCGGCGCAAGCGACACGACGTTTGCCTTCTGCGCTACCGGCTGCTGCGGCTCTTCGTTGAATTTTCGGGCCAATGCGGACATGGGCATTTCCTCTTGATTTCGGTTGCGGTCTGGGGCTCGCCCCTCATCCGGTCTTCAGTCGCGCCGGTTGGGCAGCGCACCTGGCGGATGAGGGGCGATACCCCGGGTCTCCTCCTCAGGAGGCCGCCTTGATGGACAGGCTTTCGAGATAGGCCGACGGATTTTCCGGGTCGAAGACCTTGCCGTCGAAGAAGGTTTCCTTGCCGCGCGAGGTGGAGGCGGGCAGATCGGCAACGCCGAGATCCTTGGCCGCCGCGCGCCAGATATCCTCACGGTTCACCTTCTCCACCAGCGCGTTCACATCCGTATCGGGCGCGAATTTGCCCCAGCGGATGTTTTCCGCGATGAACCAGCTGTCATGGCTGCGGAAGGGATAGGAGGCATGGTCCTGCCAGAACTTCATCTGCAGGCCGGTATTTTCGAGCACGCGGCCGTTGCCGTAATTGATGTTGCCCTTGAGACGGCCAAGCACATCCTTCGGCGGCACGTTGAACCATTGGCGTTTGCCGAGGATGGTGGACATTTCCTCCTTGTGCGCCATGTCATCGCACCATTGCTGCGCCTCCATCACGGCCATCAGCAGCGCCTTGGTGGCGTTGGGGTTCTTCTCCACCCAGTCGGCGCGCATGCCGAGCGCCTTTTCCGGATGCCCCTTCCAGAGCTCTCCGGTGGTACAGGCGGTGAAACCGATGCCCTGATTGACGAGCTGCTCGTTCCAGGGTTCGCCCACACAGAAGACATCCATATTGCCGACCTTCATATTGGCAACCATCTGCGGCGGCGGAACGACGATGGTGGAGACGTCCTTGTCCGGATCGATGCCGCCGGCGGCCAGCCAGTAGCGGATCCAGAGATCATGCGTGCCGCCGGGGAAGGTCATGGCGGCCTTGATTTCCTTGCCCTCGGCCTTCTTTTTCTCGAAAGCCGCCTTCAGCTTGGAGGCATCCAGCTGAACGCCGGTTTCGGCATATTCCTTGGCGACGGAAATGCCCTGGCTGTCGAGGTTGAGGCGGGCGAGGATGGTCATCGGCACCGGCACATTGTTCTGGGTCACCTTGCCGGTATGCATGAGATAGGGCATGGGCGTCAGAATATGCGCGCCATCGATGCCGTTCGATGCGCCGCCGAGCACGAGATTGTCGCGTGTCGCACCCCAGGAGGCCTGTTTCAGAACCTCGACGTCAGGCATGCCGTGTTTGGCGAACAGGCCCTTTTCCGCTGCAATGATGAGCGGAGCGGCATCCGTGAGCGCGATAAAGCCGATTTTCGCGCCTTTCACCTCGGGCTCAGCGGTGGCTGCGAAAGCACCGGACGGAAAGGCCACGCGCACGGCGCTGACAAGGGCGGCGGTGGCTGTCGTCTTCAGTATCGTGCGGCGGCTGATATCGCCGGAGAATATCTTTTTCATTCGCATGTTCCCCTTATTGGGCCACCTCTGCGGGTGACGTTTTCGCTTGCGAAAAAACCTGAAAATAAAAAAACGCCGCTCGGTGTTTGCGCCTGCGGAACGGGAGGTGTTCCGGGCAGCAAAACCTTGCGACGTCTATGTCTTTGAAAGCGCCTATGCCGCGCCCTGCTTGCCCCGATCGCCGTTGACCGGTGCAAACAGGAAGAAGCAAAGAGCGTGCCAGTTTATATATTTAAAGCTATAATACTGAAAATAAATGGTAATTTTTGAAATTCGAACGAGTGCTCAGATTTTGATCAACGCAATTTTTGTCTGCTGTTTGTGCAAAATAAAAGGCTCCGCGCTTGAAATTTGCGCAGCCCGCAAGGCCTGACGCCAATCACGCCTCTCCAGCGGGCGGTGAAAACGGCGAGGATGTGCGCACGGAAAAGGCATTGACGTAACCCGCAATATCGGCCGGATCGAAAACGAAACCATCCACGAAACGGTCCCCCTCTTCCTGCCCTTCGATACGGATATCGGCATCGCCGGGTGCATTGGCATCTCCCAGCGCCGCCCGATAAATATCGGGTCGATAGGCGGATACAGCAGCCTGTACGCCCGCTTCAGAAAATTCCGCCTGCCCCCAGCGGATCATCTGGCTGTAAATCCACAATGCCTGGCTCCGGCGCGGATAATTGGCATGGCCGTGATGGAAGATGAAATAATTGTCGATGATCCGGCGGTTGCCCTGGCTGTCGATATTGAACTCACCGGCGAGCACATGGCGGATGATGCTTTGCGGCGCATCGATATAACGGGGATCGGCGAGCGCCCTGCTGAGCTCATCGTGATTTTCCGCAAGGTCACACCAACGCGCCGCCGCATCGAGCGCCGTCAGCAGCCGGCCGACCGTTTCCTGCTGGCCTTCCGCCCATTCAGGCCGCATGCCAATGACTTTTTCGGGCGCGGAAGGCCATAAATCCTGCTTGGCCGCAACGATCCTGCCCACACCGCGTTCGGCGGCGACGATGTTCCACGGCGCGCCGACACAGAAGCCGTCGATAGCGCCCGCCGCCAGCGCATCCGATGTCAGGGGCGGCGGTACCACCACCAGCTTGACATCATGATCGGGGTGAATACCGCCAGCGGCAAGCCAATAACGGAATTCGTAATTGTGAGACGAAAACGGATAGGTCATGCCCAGCGTCGGCGGCGCTTCGCCCCGCGCTCGCATGTCAACGAGCACCTGCTTCAGCGCCTTGGCGTTTTCCAGCGCTCCCGCTGTTTCGGAAAGGCCCGTCAACGCCTTCATCCGGGCAAAAAGCCGGGTCGAAAGCGTAATCGCATTGCCGCCTCGCCCGAGCGAAAAGGGCGTGATCGTCGGTGAAGGGTTGGAGCCGAGCCCGAGCATGGAGGCAACAGGCATTGGCGAGAGCATATGCGCGATATCGAATTGCCTGAATGCCAGCCGGTCACGCACGTTCGCCCAGGACACATCCTTGACGAGATCGAGCGACAGGCCCTCGCGCTCGGCAAAACCGAATTCGGCCGCTGCGATCAGGACGGAGGCGTCGACAAGCGGGATGAAACCGGCACGCAGGCGTTTTTGCCGATCATTGCCCACGATTGCGGGCGCGCCTGTTGCCCGTGTCCCTGCACTATCCGATCCGGCCGTTTTTTCCGGTGCCGCCATATCATACACTCCACACTGTCCAACCGGCGGGGTTCGTCACATCAACAGACCCGCTGCGGTGACCACGCTTTGCGCGATCTCGGAAATTTTCTTTTTCTCGTTCATTGCCGTTTGTCGCAAAAGCGCGAAGGCTTCCTCCTCGGAAAGGCCACGCATCTTCATCAGGATGCCCTTGGCGCGCTCGATGACCTTGCGTTCCTCCAGTGCCGATTTGGCGTCGGCAAGTTCCCGTTGCAGCCGGCTGAAAGCATTAAAGCGGCTGACCGCCATATCGAGAATGGGCTTGACCCGCTCTTTCTTCAGCCCGTCCACCACATAGGCGGAAACGCCAGCTTCGACGGCTGCCTCGATGGAAGCCGTATCGGAGCGGTCGACAAACATGGCGATTGGACGACCGACCGTGCGCGTGAGCTGGAACAGATGCTCCATCATGTCACGGTTGGGGTTTTCGAGATCGATGAAGATGACATCGGGCTGCAGCGTCTCGATGGTGCGCGCCACACCGTTCACCTCATGGATGACGGTGACGCGATGATAACCGGCCTCGCGCAATCCCTCCTCGATGATGGAGGCTCGGATCGCGTTTTCGTCGATAACGAGAATGGTGAGGTCGCGAAGCGTCATGGACGCATTGATGACGCAGCGCAGCAAACTTGGCAATCGGCTGCGCGAGCAAAAATAAGGCGGAAGCGAAAAGGAGCGTCACGCCCCTCCTCACCGGACATGTCAGGAAGCGTGTTCGACGGCGCGTTCGAGCGCCTTCAAAACCGTACGCTCTGACAGATTGAGGTAGATTTCCATCTCGTCGCCCGCTTCGCCAGCCTTTCCTTCCTCCATGAGCGACAGGATCTTGCTGTTCATGTCGACGAAGGGAGAATGAAGCTGTTCAGGGTCTTTCAACAGGCCAAAACAAAGCCTGAGTTCAGCGGCGATGCGTTCGTAAAAATCGCTGAGACGCGCGCTATCGAGGAGATCGACCACGGCGGCATGAAATTTCATATTGGCGCTGCCCACGCCCAGCCAGTCGGCCTGGTCGCGCTTCACCTTGGCATCCTCGACCGCCGCGCGCATCGTCCGGATAGCCGGATGCTTGTGCCAGGCCTGACGCAGGGCGCCGCATTCCACCATGCGCCGCACGCGATAGATGTCGATCACGGATGCCATGGTGGGAACAGCAACGAAAACGCCGCGATTGGCCTCGTGGCGCAACAGCCCATCCTTTGTCAGCAGACGGAAAGCTTCGCGCAGGGAATTGCGGGAGACATCAAAGCGCTCGCTGAAGGCTGCCTCCGATAGACGCTGTCCCGGCATCAACTCGCCGGAGATCAGCAGGGTCCGGATACCCTTGGCCAATCGATCCGCAAGCGGAAGACCTTCTATCGTTTCCGTCATGGCGCTTCTTTCCTTAAGGCAATGCAGCATCGGGAATTCCGTGACAGGCAAGTTCGGGCACGGCATGATTGCCCATAGCACAAAGCATTAGCAAAGCACGAAAAAAACGTGATTAAATCCTGCTCATGACGTCCAACAAATAGACAAAATGAAAGAACGATAACTTTATATTGTTGAACAAAGTTGACAATTTCGCAGAACACGACAAGATCGGCGGCATAAAGCATCCGCGAGGGGCGGATTGCGACAGGAGCGGAGAAAATCCATGGAGCAGAAAAAGCTCACGCCCGCCGACCCGAACGAGGTCGCACAGAAGGCGAAAAACCAGCGTTATGCCTTGCTTTCGGCAATGTTCTTGATGTCCATGTCCGCTGTCGGACCGGGCTTCATCACGCAAACAGCGAATTTCACGGTGAAACTGGGCGCCGCATTCGCATTCGCCATCATTATTTCCATCCTGATCGACTTTGTCGTGCAGGCCAATATCTGGCGCATCGTTACCATTACCCGCATGCGGGCACCGGCCATCGCCAATGCCGCCATTCCGGGTTCGGGTTATCTGCTCGCCATTCTCGTCATCATCGGCGGCCTGTTTTTCAACATCGGCAATATCGGCGGCGCCGGCCTCGGCTTTAACGCCATGATCGATCTCGACCCGAAGATCGGCGGCGCGATCGGCGCGCTGGCGGCCATCGGTATCTTCCTGTCCCGTCGGGCGGGCATTGCCATGGACCGCGTCGTTTTCGTGGCCGCCTTTGTCAAACTCGCGCTGATCCTTTACGCAGCTTATGTTTCCGGCCCGCCGGTGGCAGAAGCCTTCCGCCAGACCTTCCTGCCGGATACGATCGATTTCGTCACCATCACCACCATCGTCGGTGGCACGGTCGGCGGCTATATCACCTATGCCGGCGCGCATCGCCTGCTGGACAAGGGAATGGTCGGCGTTGAAAATATCAATGCGGTCAATCGCGCGGCATTGAGCGGCATCGCGATTACCGGCGTTCTGCGCTACATCCTGTTCCTTGCCATTCTCGGCGTCGTCGCAAGCGGCGTGGTCATCGATCTCTCGGGCAAAGCTGCAAACCCGGCGGGCCAAGCTTTCCATGCCGCCGCCGGCAATATCGGCTACCGTCTGTTTGGCGCGGTTTTCCTCGCCTCGGCCATGACCAGCATCATCGGTGCGGCCTACACCTCCGTTTCGTTCCTGACGGCTTTCAAGCCCGACATCACGGAACGCCAGCGCAATTTGGCCACCGTCGGCTTCATCGCCATTTCGCTGATCGCCTATATCATCATCACCACACCGCCCGCAGCCATGCTCGTCTTTGTCGGCGGCCTGAACGGTCTCGTTCTGCCCATCGGCCTTTCGATCTTTATGTATGCCGCCTGGAAACGCGCCGATCTGATGCACGGCTATCACTACCCGCGCTGGCTGCTGGTGCTTGGCGTGCTGACCTGCGTACTCACCTGGTATATGGCCTATAAGTCGGCGGGCGCGATCTTTGCCCTGCTCGGCTACTGATAAATTTAAGGGAGGCAAACATGGCCGCTATCGATCTCAACAGCGATCTTGGCGAAAGCTACGGCGCATGGCGCATGGGAGACGACGAGGCGATGCTCGCCATCGTTTCCAGCGCCAACATCGCCTGCGGATTTCATGCCGGTGACCCGGCCGGTATCTACCGCACCGTCAAGGCCGCCGCCGAAAAGGGCGTGGTCGTCGGCGCCCATGTTTCCTATCCTGACCGCGTCGGCTTCGGCCGCCGCGATCTGGACGCGACTTCGGAAGAACTGATCGCCGATGTCATCTACCAGATCGGCGCACTGAAAGGCGTCGCCGCCGCTGCCGGCACAACGGTGCGTTACGTCAAGCCGCACGGCGCGCTTTACAACCGCATCGCCAATGACGCGAAACAGGGGCAGGCCGTCATTGACGGCATCAAGGCCATAGATCCTTCGCTGGTACTGATGGGTCTCGCGAACGCGCCTATCCTCGATCTTGCCCGCAAAGCAGGCCTTGCCGTTGTCGCAGAAGCTTTCGCGGATCGCGCCTATACGCCTCAGGGCCAGCTCGTCTCCCGCCGCGAGGCCGGTGCCGTGCTGCACGACGCGGCCAAAATCGCCGACCGCATGGTACAGCTTGCCCGCGAAGGCACGCTTGAGGCCATCGATGGCAGCATCATAAAGATCGAAGCGCAATCCATCTGCGTGCATGGCGACAGCCCCGGCGCGGTCGCCATCGCCCAGGAAATCCGCCGTCGTTTCGAGGCTGATGGTATCGACATCCGTTCCTTTGCATCCAATCGCTGAAAGGATAGCCGATGACGATACCGACATCCTATCTCAACCACACGGACGCGGAGGCCGCGCGCCAGGCCCGTGCGACCTATCGCGACGGCCTCGTCGCCCCAACTTCCGGCATTGCACCCGGCTTCACGCAGGCGAACATGATCGTGCTGCCGCGCGACTGGGCCTTCGATTTCCTGCTTTACGCGCAGCGCAATCCCAAACCCTGCCCGGTGCTGGATGTCTCCGATCCCGGTTCGCCCACCACGCTTCTGGCGCCCGGCGCCGATCTGAGAACCGATCTGCCACTCTACCGCATCTGGCGGGACGGCAAGCTCGTCGAGGAAACGGCTGACGCCACCGCCGCCTGGGCGGAGCGTGACGATCTCGTCGCCTTCCTGATCGGCTGCAGCTTCACCTTCGAAACGCCGATGGTGGAAGCGGGCATCGAAATCCGCCACATGACCGACAAGAGCAATGTGCCGATGTATCTCACCAACCGAGCGTGCCGCCCGGCCGGTCGGCTAAAGGGCAATATGGTCGTTTCCATGCGGCCGATCCCGGCCTCGCGCGTGGCCGATGCTGCGACCATTTCGGGACGTTTCCCGGCCGTACACGGGTCACCCGTGCATGTCGGCGCACCGGAAGAGATCGGAATTACCGATCTTGCAAAGCCTGATTTCGGCGATGCGGTGCGGATCGAGCCGGGCGAAGTTCCGGTGTTCTGGGCCTGCGGCGTGACGCCGCAGGCGGCCGTGATGGCGTCTGGCGTGCCCTTTGCGATCACCCATGCGCCGGGACACATGTTCATCACCGACATTCCCGATTCAGCCTATCACGCGTGAGGACATGATGCGTTTTCTCCCCGTCAGCCTCACCACCATTCTTGTTGAACTCGCCGATCTCGATGAAACGCTGGCGCTTTTCGCCTCGCTTCAGAACGATCCGGTCGAGGGCATCGAAGAGACGGTTCCGGCTGCCCGCACCCTGATGATCCGCTTTCGCCCTGAAAAGATCGATGCCGAAGCGCTGGCCGCGCGGCTGGCAAGCCGTGATCTCTCGGCAAAAATCGCGCCTTCGGACAATCTCGTTGAAATCCCCGTCCACTATAATGGTGAGGATCTCGCCGATGTTGCCGAATTGACCGGCATGAGCATCGAAGAGGTCATCCGCCGCCATACCGAAAGCGAATTCACCGTGGCCTTCTGCGGTTTCGCTCCCGGCTTCGGTTATCTGGTCGGTGGCGATCCGGCGCTGCATGTGCCGCGCCGGCAAAGCCCGCGCACCCGCATTCCGGCAGGTTCAGTGGCGCTGGCCGGTGCCTTCAGCGGCGTCTATCCGCAAAACAGCCCCGGCGGCTGGCAGATTATCGGCACCACGCCGGTCAAGATGTGGGATATAGACCGCGATCCCGGTGCGCTTTTTCAGCCGGGTTACCGGGTGCGTTTCTTCGACATGGACAAGGCCGGCAAAACGGTCGACATCCCCGTCTCGGCACCACGCAGCGCCGGGAAAGACCGGGCAAAAGTAGGCCCGCATTTCGAGGTGCTCGCAGCCCCCATGCCCGCCATCTTCCAGGATCTCGGCCGTTTCGGCCAGACCGGACAGGGCGTCTCGGCCTCCGGTGCGCTGGATCGTGGCGCGTTCAATGCCGCAAACCGCATCGTTGGTAATCCCGTCAACACGCCATGTCTCGAACTGACGCTCGGTGGATTTTCCTTTAAAAGCACAAGCCGTGCCGTCATCGGCATTGCAGGTGCGCCCTGCCCCGTCACCATCACCACGACGGATAGCAGCTTCGCAGCAAAGACCCATGGCCCGGTGTCGCTCGAACCCGGTGATGTGGTCACTTTCGGCCAGCCGCCAAAGGGCATGCGCTGTTATCTTGCCGTACGCGGCGGCTTCGATGTCGAGCCGGTGCTCGGCAGCTTCGCGACGGATACGCTGGCTGTCGTCGGCCCAGAGCCGGTGGGTGCAGGCGCCATCCTGCCGCTTAAGGGCGAGAAGACCGGCCTTTCCAGCGTATCGATTGACGAGGTTCCGGCCTTCGAAGCGCCGGCAACGGGCGAGGTCGTCACGCTGGACGTCGTTCTCGGACCACGAACGGACTGGTTCACGCAGAAGGGCATCGAGACCCTGACCGGCCAGCTCTGGCAGGTCACCCCGCAATCGAACCGGGTCGGCATCCGCCTTGCCGGCGACGTGCCGGTGGAGCGCAAGGACAGCGCCGAATTGCCGAGCGAAGGCACCGCGACGGGAGCGATCCAGATTCCCCATAGCGGCCAGCCGGTTCTCTTCCTTGCCGATCACCCGTTGACCGGCGGGTATCCCGTCATCGGCGCGGTCGCCGAATATCATCTCGATCTTGCCGGGCAGATCCCGGTGAACGCCAAAATCAAATTCCGCCCGATCGGCTCCTTCGCCGAAATCGCGGCCAAGAACACAGAATTCCGAGGAGAAAAGCGATGAAAAAAGTGCTGATTGCCAATCGCGGCGAGATCGCGGTCCGCATCATCCGCGCATGTCGCGATTACGGCCTGCAATCGGTCGCCGTTTATGCCGATCCCGATCAGGATGCCCTTTTCGTCCGTCTGGCGGATGAGGCCTATGCGCTGGAGGGCGTGCGTCCCGCCGAGACCTATCTCGATATCGCCAAGCTGATCGCGATTGCCAAATGCGCCGGTGCGGATGCCGTGCATCCCGGTTACGGTTTCCTGTCCGAGCGCGCCGAATTTGCGCGTGCCGTTCTCGATGCCGGCCTCATCTGGATCGGCCCCGATCCGCATGTCATCGAGGCACTGGGCGACAAGGTAGAGGCACGGCGCATTGCCACCGGCGTTGGCGCACCGCTGGTCGCCGGCAGTGACGGCCCGGTCGCTTCCGCCGCCGAAGTCACCGCCTTTGCGGAACAACACGGCCTGCCCGTCGCCATCAAGGCGGCCCATGGCGGCGGTGGTCGCGGCCTGAAGGTTGCGTGGAAGATGGAAGAGATCGCCGATCTCTACGAATCCGCCGTGCGCGAGGCGACGGCCGCCTTTGGCCGCGGCGAGTGTTTCCTCGAGCGTTTCCTCGACCGGCCGCGCCATATCGAGGCGCAGGTTCTGGCCGACAAGCATGGCAATGTGCTCGTCCTCGGCACCCGCGACTGCTCGCTGCAGCGCCGGAACCAGAAGCTCATCGAGGAGGCTCCTGCCCCGTTCCTCTCCGACGAACAGCGGCAGAAAATCCATGCAGCTGCCAAAGCTATCTGCGCCGCTGCCGGTTATTCCGGCGCCGGCACCGTCGAATTCCTGCTCGGCGTCGATGGCACGATTTCCTTCCTCGAGGTCAATACGCGCCTGCAGGTGGAACATCCCGTTACCGAGGAAACCACCGGTATCGATCTCGTCATCGAACAGTTCCGTATTGCCGAAGGCCATAGACTGCGGGTTCTCGAAACGCCGGAACCGCGTGGACATTCGATGGAATTCCGCATCAATGCCGAAGATCCAGGCCGGGGCTTCCTGCCGACGCCCGGCTCGATCTCGCTTTTCGACGCCCCCTCCGGTCCCGGCATTCGCGTGGATAGCGGCGTCGTCAGCGGCTCCAGCGTGCCGGGCGTGTTCGACTCGCTGATGGCAAAGCTGATCGTCACGGGTGCCGACCGCGATCAGGTTCTGCGCCGTGCCCGCCGCGCGCTCAAAGAATTCCGTATCGAAGGCATCGCCACGGTCCTGCCGTTCCATCGCGCCGCGATCGAGACCGATGATTTCATCGGCACCGACGGCTTCAAGGTTCACACCCGCTGGATCGAGACCGACTTCGCCGCCATGCCGGATGCCATGGAACGCCCGGCACCGGCCGACGACCCTTCCATCACCCGCACTTTTCTGGAAATCGACGGCAAGCGTGTATCGGTCGGTTTGCCCAGCCTGCTGCTCTCCAGCCTCGGTGCGGTTAGCGGCAACAGCGCGGCTGCTCCCGGCGCCGCCGCCCCCAAGGAAAAGGAAGGCGAAATCACTGCCCCGGTTTCCGGCACCCTGCAATCCTTCAAGGTAAAAGAGGGCGACACGGTTTCGCAAGGCGATCTTCTGGCCGTCATGGAAGCCATGAAGATGGAGACGCAGATTGTCGCCACCAAGGCGGGCAAAGTTCGCCTGATTGTCAAGGAAGGCGACTATCTGCAGGCGGGCGCTGCCCTTCTCGACATAGCCGGCTAATATACGGACAGGCCACCTGCCTCACAATTGCAAATCGCGTATGGCCGGCGGCGGAACCCTTTCGCCGCCGGGCCGTTTATGGCGCGACCTGCTAACGACTGTGAGGGAAATATGGCCGGACGCACCTTGCTTCAGTTCTTCCATTGGTATTATCCGGACGGAGGGAAATTATGGAGCGAGGTGGCCGAACAGGCCGAAAGCCTCGCCAAAATGGGCATCACCGATATCTGGCTGCCACCGGCCTATAAAGGCGCCGCCGGCGGCTATTCGGTAGGTTACGATACCTACGATCTCTTCGATCTCGGTGAATTCGACCAGAAGGGCACCATCGCCACAAAATATGGCGATCGCGCCGCTCTCGAACATGCGGGCCGGACGCTGAAGGAAAACGGCATTCGCGTCATTCATGACGTGGTTCTCAATCACAAGATGGGTGCGGATGAGAAGGAAAAGGTGCGGGTTCGCCGCGTCAATCCCGAAGACCGTACCGAGATCGACGATGAAGACTTTCAGGCGCTGGCCTATACGCGTTTCACCTTTCCCGGCCGCAACGGCAAACATTCCAAATTCATCTGGGACCTGAAGTGCTTCAGCGGTGTCGACCACATCGAGGAACCGACCGAAGACGGCATTTTCCGCCTCGTCAACGAATATGGCGATGGGGAATGGAATGAGGAAGTCGATCAGGAAAACGGCAATTTCGATTATCTGATGGGTGCCGATGTCGAATTCAGAAACCGGGCGGTTTACGAAGAGCTCAAATATTGGGGCCGCTGGCTCTCCGAGCAGGTACAGGTCGATGGCTTCCGGCTGGATGCAGCCAAACATATTCCGGCCTGGTTCTTCCGCGACTGGGTCGGCCACATGCGCGAAACGGTCGATCCCGATCTTTTCGTCGTGGCGGAATATTGGCACCCCGATCTCGACGCGCTGAAAAGCTATCTCGAACTCGTCGACAAGCAGCTGATGCTTTTCGATGTCGCCCTCCACCACCGCTTCCATGATGCGTCCAAACAGGGCGGCGATTTCGACATGCGTATCATCTTCGATGGTTCGCTTGTCTCCGCCGTTCCAGACCATGCCGTCACGTTGGTCGACAATCACGACACGCAGCCGCTGCAATCGCTGGAAGCGCCGGTGGAACCATGGTTCAAACCTCTTGCCTATGCGATCATTCTGCTGCGCGAAGAGGGTGTTCCCTGTGTCTTCTATCCCGATCTGTTCGGCACGAGCTACACCGACACCGGCAATGACGGCAACGAATATAAAATCGATATGCCGGCGATCGAATGCCTGCCAAAGCTCATCGAGGCACGCAGCCGCTTCGCCAACGGAGCGCAGACGGATATTCTCGACGATGCAAGCTGCATCGCCTTCATCCGCCACGGCGCCGCCGATGCGCCGGGTTGCGTGGTGGTGATGTCGAATGGCGAACCGGCGGAGAAGCAGGTCGATCTCGGCGCCGACCGCGCCGGCACAGTATGGCGCGATTTTCTCGGTCACCGTGAGGAAGAGATTACCCTTAATGATAGCGGCAAGGGCGTTTTCCCGACCAATGGCGGCAGCGTCAGTGTCTGGATTGCGGCCAACGCCGAGTGAGGACAATCAGTTTCAAAAGGGCAGGCCCAAAATCTTGCTCATTCTGCCGGAACAAGGCGGCGCGCACCCGCGCCGCCATCGGCCAGAATATCGTCCGGATTGCGCAAGGGGCAGTCGTCCAGCGAAAGACAACCGCAGCCGATGCAGCCGGTCAGCTGATCCCGTAGCTGGATCAGGCTGTTGATCCGAAACTGAAGCATCTCCCGCCAGGACTGTGAGAACCTGCGCCAGTCCGCCGCCGTCGCCACCCGATCCTGCGGCAGATCCGCCATCGCTTCCCTGATGATGCTGAGCTGGATGCCGGCGCGCTGCGCGATACGGATGATCGCGATACGCCGCAGGACGGCGCGGTGATAACGACGCTGGTTGCCGGCGGTTCGCCAGCCTTCGATCAACCCCTTCGCCTCGTAGAAATGAACGGTGGAAACGGCGACGCCGCTACGGTGCGCAACCTCTCCCACCGTCAGGCTGTGTTTAAACACGCTATTTTCCATTCTGGCTCCTGTCTCCGGAACGATTTCCGCTCGGGAAACGCGGAAACATATTAAAGAGCAGCCGGTATAATTCCTCAACTATAGTTGAGGTCAATAGGCGAATGGTCAAAAAAAGAGGCGCCCGATGGGCGCCTCAGAAGTCTCGTCAATTGGCCGGGTTCAGAACTTCGCGGTCATGCTGATCCAGAAACGGCGGCCTTCCATGACAGTGTTGAAATCGTCGGTGCCGACATCCTTGTCGAAGACGTTGTAGACGGCCGCGTTGAGATCGACGTTTTCGGCCACCGCATATTTCGCGCCGATATCGAGGGTCGTGTAGGCCTCGTATTTGCGTCCGGCCTTGCCGTTGATCGTCACCGGCGTCCCGTTGGTGCCGATGCGTGGGCCGGCATTGATTTCCGATCCGTGGTAATTCACCGAGGCCCACGCTTCCAGCCCGTCTATCGGCGTCACCCAGTCACCACGCAGATTGGCCATATGCTCCGGTGTCCGCGCCAGCGGGAAACCTTCATAGTCGCCGGTTTTCTGTTCGGAATGCGTATAGGTGTAGTTGCCACGCAGCGTCAGTTCCGGCGTGGCGTACCAGGTCGCCGTCAGCTCCACACCCTGAATGACCGCATCGTCGATATTGTAATTATACCAGAGGCGATAATTGCGGTCTTCGCTCCAGCGGGCGGGCGTTCCATCCGGATTGAGCACCAGCGCGTTGGAAATCTTGTCCTTGAAATCAGTGTAGAAATAGGTGGCGCCGAGAGCAACGTCGCCATTATCCCAGAGCGCGGCCACTTCGTAGCTTGTGCTCTTTTCCGCCTCGAGGCCCGGATCGCCGATGATCACGCCACACGTGCCGCTCGGGCCGTAAGTGCAACCGCCGCCGCCGGTCGTATAGGCATAACCTGGCGCGATCTGGCGGATTTCAGGCGCGCGAAAACCGGTGGAAATGCCGCCCTTAATCGTCAGCTCGTCCGTAGCGCTCCAGACACCGTAAAGACGCGGGCTGAAATGATTGCCGTATTTTTCGTGGTTATCGAGGCGAAGACCGCCCGTCAGTGCAAAATTATCGACGATGCGCCATTCATCCTCGACAAACAGCGCCCATTGCGTCGCCGAGAATGTCTCATCCAGATTGGTGCGACGTCCCGGATTCTGATCCGTCAGCCGCGCCTCGAAATATTGACCGCCCGTGACCAGCGTGTGGTTGCCGAAGAGTTCGAAGGGCGTGGTGAATTTGCCGTCGAGAACAGTGTTGCGCACTTCCGGTGAACGCGGATTTTCGGTGACACGACCCGTGCGGATGTTTCTGGTGAAATTGGTGCGCTCGGCCCATTCCTGCTGGAAGGAGAATTCGGACGTGGTGGGTCCCCACCGGCCGGTATGCGACAATGACCAATGGTCGCGCGTATTGGTATTGTAGGTGCCGTTGGCATCGGTTGCCGCCAGCGTGTCGCCGGGCTCGGCGCTGCGGCGCAGCCTCGTCTTGCCGCCTTCGAGATAAATGTCGTGGTCTTCGTTCGGCGTAAAGGTCAGGCGGCCGTTGAAATCATATTCCTTGGCGCCGGTAGTGCCGCTCAGAATACGGTCTTCGCCGCGATTGAAGCCCCTGCCCCAGACCTGAAGGCCCAGCTGATCCTTGAGGATCGGCCCGTTGGCATACCAGGAGACCTGGCCGCTATTGCCGAATTTGGAATGCTGCTGGACCGTGCCCTCGGTGGTAACAGAACCGGACCAGACATCACCGACCTTGCGGGTGATGATGTTGATGACGCCGCCCATGGCATCGGAACCATAGAGGGACGACATCGGGCCGCGCACGACTTCGATACGCTCGATGGCCGAAACCGGCGGCACGAAGCTCTGTTCGAAACCGGAATTGCCGTTGGTGCGGGCGTCGCGGGTACTCTGCCGCTTGCCGTCAATGAGGATCAGCGTATAGGCGCCGGGCAATCCGCGAATGAAGATGTCCTTCTCATTGGCGATGCCGGTGACGGATACGCCCTGCACCTCGCGAAGGGCATCCGTCAGATCGCGATACGAGCCCTTCTCCAGATCTTCCCGCGTCACGACCGTGATGCTGGCCGGAGCGTCCTTCACATTCTGCTCGAAGCCGGATGCGGTGACGACGATCTGCTGCAGAACGGTGTTCCCGCCCGATGCCTGCTGCGCGAAAGCGGGCGCGGCGAAGCTGAGCGCTGTTCCTGCCATAGCTGTCGAAAGACCGGCCTTTATTATTGTCGCGGCCATATCTCGACCGCGGTACTTCAATTCCATGTTACGCCCCCGCATTTAACTTGAGAATTTAACCCCACTTATTTAGGAGGGAGTGCAGGCGCAACGCGTTTGTTTTCGAACCGTTCTAAATTCCAGAAATTGCAAAAAGGGCTCCACCAATCGGCGGCGGAGTAAAAAAACAGCAAGATGACAACCGGCAAGAGAAAAGAACAATCGGCTTCCCCAACAAAGCCCGACAGGCTTGGACAGCTGAAATTACTTGTCGCTTTCGATGCTTTGCTGCGGGAAGGCAGTGTCAGCCGCGCAGCGGCCGGCATGGGACTGCCGACATCTTCGATGAGCCGGATATTACAGCAGCTGCGCGAAAAATACGGCGATCAGCTGTTCTTGCGTACCGGCCAGGGTTTGCGCCCCACGCCATTTGCCGAGAACATGCGGTTGCGCATTCGTTCGCTGGCGGCGGAGGCGGACAACCTTATCGATTATTCACAGGAAAAACCGGCAGCACCCGCAGCCGCCAATGCCAGCGGCTGGGAGCGCCCCGTCTTGATGAAGGCGCCGCCGCTTTCGCTTCGTCCCAGCGTTCTTCTGGAAGGACAACCGACACCGGAAAATATCGCGGATCGTCTCGCCCGCATCGGTCACAATGCCGATCCGCAGCAGCGGCTCGCCAAATATATCGCGACCTCGGCGATGGGGGTCGGCAACAGCCGCCCGCTCAGCCAGACGGAGGCGATGGATGCGCTCGCAATCATTCTCGATGGCGATGCCGATCCGATACAGATAGGCGCGCTGCTTGCGACCATGCATTATCGTGGCGTAACCGCAGCGGAGCTTGCCGGCTTCATCGAAGCCATGTGGCAGCACATCGGAAGGGACCGGCAAGGGCCTGCCACCGTCGATCTCGACTGGCCCGCCTATATGTCGCCCAAACATCGCGATGCGCCCTGGTTCCTGCATTCTGCCCGCCTTGTTGCCATGGCGGGATATAGTGTCCTGTTGCATGGCCATGTCGGCCAGGGAGAAAACGGCGGCAAGCTCGAACTTGCGGCTGAAGCCTGCGGAATTCCGCTCTGCCAGTCTCTCTCGCAAGCGGCCCGGGCCACAGCCTCAGAACGCATCGCCTACCTGCCGATCGGTGGTCTTTCCGCACAGTTTCAAAGCCTGCTCGGCCTATACGGCATTCTGGAAATGCGCCTGCCGCTTAATACGGTCGTGCATCTCCTCAATCCGCTTCGCGCCAGAAGCACCGTCATCGGTGTCGCCCGCCCCTCCTATCAAGAGCTTCATCGCGATACCGCGCGGCTGCTTTCGGTCGAGAATCTCGCCATTCTCGGCAATACACGGGACTTTGCGCAATTCACGCCGTTCCGCAGCACCCGGATTTTTGGCCTCTCGAAGGGCAAGGATGTCGAATTCGTCATTCCCGCCCGCGAAACACCGCCCGCTGAAATGCCGACCATGTTTACGACTTTTGAATATTGGCGGGCTGTCTGGACAGGTGCCGCAAGGGACGAGAGGGCAGAAACCATCATCGTCTCTACCGCAGCCATCGCGCTGATGCTGGTCAATGATATGGCTCTGCCGTTTGATGAGGCCTATGCGCGCAGCCTGCGGCTATGGCACGACAGGGCGCGCAATTTCGCCAGCGCCTGAGCTTTCAGGCATTGGCGACAGATTTTTTCAGCGCCAGATATTCCCAGAGAGCAACCAGCAGCAGAATGCTGGTGCTTGCCAGCTGCAGCATATAGAGCGGTATGCCCGGCACCGGCAAAAGCAGGCAGAACGCCGCAACGCCGGCGAAATGCGAGATGGGTCGCTGATAGGGGGCGGCTATCTTGACGCCGATATTGCCGGCAAGAAACAGGACAGGGCCGCCCAGAATGGCGATGGCCTCCCTCATCGTCGCAGCTTCATGGGCATGGGACAGGCTGAAATCCTCCCCCACTGCCGTCAGGATGATGCCGGCAACGATGGGCAGGTGCCCATAATTGAAAAGATTATGGGCAATCTTCGCCTTCTCATCGGCATTTTCGGCCTTTCTGGAGGCCTCTTCCTGCCCATGATGGAAATAGATCCACCACATTGCCACGGTGCTGACGAAGGCCGAACAGAAGACGATGAATGTCAGGCCGGAATTCATATATTCCGTGGCAGTGCGGCCCGTGGTGAGGATCGTTTCACCAAGGCAGATAATAACGAAAAGGGCACATCGCTCCGCAAGGTGCTCGCCGGAGAGGTGCAGTCTGTCCGCATCGCTCGACTTCAGCCCGGGTACGACATAACGGCAGGCAGGCCCCGCATATTCGATCGCGAGTGCGATGCCCCATAACAGGATGCGATCCGTCAGATCGACAAGCCCGCCTGCCAGCCAGAAGAGGCTGGATATGACAAGCCAGATCGTCACACGCACGAAAACCAGAAAAGACTGCCGGTCTTCTCCCTTGAAGGCATAAAGCGCAAAAAGGCTGCGCCCCACCTGCATGGCGCTATAGATCAGGGCAAAGACGAAACCCTGTTCCGCAAAGGCATCGGGCAGTGCGATAGCCAGCAGCACCCCGCCGAACATCAACACGAAGAGGAGAATCCTGACCGGCTCCTTTTCCGTATTCAGAAGGTTGGTGATCCAGGTGGTGTGTATCCACAGCCACCACAGCGACAATATCAGGATGCCCGCCTCAAGCGCTGCCGTCGGTCCGAAGTCCTTGGCAAGCGCGTGGGAAAGCTGGATGAGTGCAAAAACAAAGACGAGGTCGAAGAACAGTTCAGGAAAGGTCGCTTTTTCAGCCTCCTGCCCCTCCCGTTTGATCCAGCTTCGTGCATCCGGTCTAGATCCGGAAATTTTGCTCTCGGTCCCCATTCTGCCCCTGTATATCGAGTATGAATTATTGCGATCGCCTTATTGCTACGACAGAAGGTCTTTTGCCGAAGAATCAAGCGTCGAGACCCGGCCCGGGAATTGCAGCGCCCGCGCGTTGTCGGGATAAAAACGCGGGCCCACCAGACGCACTTTCTTGCCCGCTACATCAACGATGTAGTCTGACGCAATATCCTTGGGCGAGAATCCGGCGCTATGGGTTTCTGCCCCTTGCAAAGTGCTAACCTCCAGAGGCTGAGCATATGTTGGATGGGCCGCTACGGGGATGAGAATTGCCGCTAGAAAAAGAGGTTTGGAAAGCATCGGCGTATCCTGAAACAATTGATTGCGCCATAAACAGCCCGCACCGGGTTTGGTTCCGGTCACCTCTCAGCTATCCCCGTCCAGATAGGTGCGATATTGCACATAGTCGGCACTTGGCTTCCCATCGACAATTTCCGGCGGACGCCCCTTACCTCCGGTCAGATAACCGGTATTTTCAAGTACCGTCTTCAAAAGCTTTTCAATGGCCATGTGCCGGGGCAAGGCACTATCCGCCATATAAAGAGCGACGGCCAACTCCATATCGTCCGAGAAAACCATAACACCAGCAATCCGTTGAAGTGATGAAATAGAACGCGGAACATTCCTGAAGGTTCAATTTCAACGCTCTGGAGTGCGACCTTCATGCGTTCCCTGGATAGTCACTCACGAATTTGCCGGATCGTTTCTCGCAGCAGCGTCCGCCGACTTATCGTTTGAGTTTCGACCACAGTCGGGCAGGCTGTATTATGCATAAATGCCGCTTTCCCGTCCGGACCACCGAATTTCCGCTTAAAAAACAGCCTGACTCAAGCGATTGAAACCAATGGCGGAAAACCGTAAACGAAAGCTAATTGGCACTTAGTTTTCATTACCTCGCATTAACCATAGCTCAGCCTTTGGCTGGATTTGCGCCTAGACGTTACCAGCCTCACACCGAATCTTTCGAGTATCGAGAAAACGATGCAAATGTAACTTCAGACGGCGATTTCCGCAAGCTGCAGCGGCGTCGCTTCACCTGACGCCAACTTACCATGTCATGCCCTTCTCCATCTCGCCTTTCCGCCCCCGCAGCTGCGCCTGAAGCATGGCCTGAAGATCGAACCCGCCTTCATGAGCCTTGCGGGTCAGATTGCGCAGATATCCGCCGAGCGAGCTTATCTGATCCGCCTTTTGCAGCAGGCAGGCAAGGATGGCTGCAGTTCCCTGCCGGCCGAAGGTCGCTATGGCGTCCTGGTAGGCCGACTGGCTGATGTTGAACATGGTTTTGATCACCGATGTTGCCACCTCGAGATCACGCCAGCCGGTAATCGCTCCCCCAGGGGCATAGAGGGAAATATCCGGGCAAGCCTTCAAAACCAAAACAATATCAGGAACAAAAAATTGCTTATGAAGAACGGGCTTTGGCTGCTGCGGCAAAGGTTTCGTACTGGTGGGTGCGGCATATGATGGTCGGATGGCAACCGTGCCTGCAGGCGCAACGGCATCCGGTTCACGAAAATCCTGCGGTTTAGATATGGATTCGGATTCTGAATTCTTTATGAGGCGCTCATTTTGGCAGTCATTGCCGCCCGATTTTTCCGATTTTTCGATATTTTCCAGATAGTTGGTCACTTCTGCGCGTAAGGAAGCCAAAAATCCGGCGATTTCCTTCAGTTCAGCAGGTTTTGAATTGCGGCCAAGGGAACGCGCAGTCGCATTGTAGCGAAGCTGGAATGTTTCGAAGGTCTCAACATCACCGCTTGCGGCAATCATTTCGCAAAGTTTCTGAATATCGCGGCGGCAAAGGCTGATGTTTTCACGAAGGCGCTGAAGATCGAGCCGTTCACGAAGGATGCGGTCTGCCAGTTCCTCGATTTCCATTTTGCGGGCAAGAAGCGGCGCCAGCGAAAAACCATAGGCTTCGCTGATTTCCCCACCCCTGTGTTTGCGGGCATAACGTTTTCCGTTCGGACTATCCTTGCGGATGATGAGACCGGCTTCGACAAGGGCCGAGAGATGCCGGCGCAAAGTCTGTTCGGCCATGCCATGAGCCCTGAGCGACAATTGCGTATTGGACGGGAAGACCACCAATCCGGCTTCGCTGGAAAGTTCGTTTTTCGGATAGAAGCTCAAAAGCGCGTTCAATACCGCCAGAGAACGATCGGTCACGCCTAGCAACGGTCTCGCTTCACAGACCGAACGATAGAGTTTCCATTTATCGACCGCCTCGACCTTCTTGGTCTTTTGCGCGGCAAACTGGGTTGCGAGGACGCCAAACGACATCGCTCGCCGCCCAAAGGGCGTCGTTACACATGTGCTGTCCATGTCTTTCACCTTTCACAAGGCAAAAGAAAATCGCTCACCGAAAAATTCGATGCCAAGACTCTTGACTATGATTCGCGGAAATGAGATTCTTTGGGTGCTTAGATCAAAGAAAGGCTTCCGTGCGGCAACGTTCGGGGGCTTTTTTCTTTTGTGATGCGTCTCCTGTTAGTCGTTAGATTTAGAAATCACTGTTTGGACCGGTATTCGGCAAACAGCGCCTGAAGATGTTCAAGAACGAAATCGGCAAATTCCGGCGCTTCGTTCTTGTCGATGGATATGTCCAGCTTGCGATCGCTCTCCACGACCTTTGCCAGACGGCTGCCGCTTTCCGATGACCAGACACCGGTCTTTTTTGCCTGTGCCTTGGGCTTCAGGAAATCCAGAAGCGACTTGAAACGCTCTTCGGATGGAAGCGCGGCAACCGAAGGTTCCCTGACATAAGCGCGCGCCGCTTCCTTGACCTGCGATGATGAGAGTTGATCGGCCAGATCCATCCAGTTGCGGCGGCCGACGCTGGGGGCCGGACCGATCAGATCCACCAGATCCTCCGGAATGCGGCCGACAACCGACAGCATGTTGGAAAGATCACCCTTATGCAGCGACATTGCCGCCATGATCGTGTCCCGGGGAAACCGAATCTGCAATTTCTGCGCAAACCGCGCCTTTTCGATATAGGTGAGGTCGCGGCGTTCGTTGTTTTCCTGTCCCTGGGCAACGACGAGCTGTTCGTCGCTGAGATCGCGGACGACGGCTTTGACGGGAATACCGAGGCTGGAAACGGCCCGCAGACGGCGATGACCGAAAGCGACCTGATAACGGCCCGGAAAATCGGGATGGGGGCGCACCAGAATGGGGACCTGCTGGCCCTGCTCACGAATGGCTTCCACCAGACCTGCATCCGCCTCTTCCGAGGCTGGCATGCGATCGGGAATGAAGGACGGATCGATATCGGCGGGGCTGAGGGAAACGATCGTCAGGCCCTCTGCAAGCTGCCTTTCGATCTCTTCAGCACGCTTGGCGCGTTCGGATACTTCATTCAGCGACTGGCCGATCATGCCAACAGGGGAATTGACGACATCCGTCACCAGTTCGGGAGAACCGAGGATAGGGCGGATGCGCGGTCGCGACCGCTCCGGGGCAGCATCATTATTGTCGGTGCCCGGCGTGCCGAGATTGGCGAAAATCTGTTTTCTGCTCATGCTGCCCTACCCCACGCTTTCTTAATCAGGCCTTCAATTTCACCGTTGACGTTGTTCATGGCTTCAAGCGCGCGATCATAGGTCGAGCGGGTGAATTGCGTTCTCTCCACTTCAAACAGCGTCTGGTTGGTCAAGCCGGCATCCGAGACGGCGGTGCTCTTCAGCATTGGGTGAATGAGGACGTTTTCACCGAAGATAGAGCGCAGGAAAGCCACCATCTGGTTTTGCGGGCCGTCACTCGGTTCAAAACGGGTGATGAGATAACGCATCCAATTATAGTCGGACCGTGCACCGGCCCTGCCGATTTCCGCGAGAAGATCGCCCGTCATGGCCAGAAACTGGTTCATGGACATCACATCCAGCATTTGCGGATGAACGGTGACCAGAACCGATGTCGCAGCCGTCAGTGCCGAAAGCGTGAGGTAACCGAGTTGTGGCGGGCAATCGATGACGACGACGTCGTAGAAGTTCTGAGCCTGGGCGATTGCCTGGCCGATACGGGCGAAGAAAAGCGTATCGCCCGGCGCGCGGCGCATCAGTGCGCGCGGCGTGTCGTGCTCGAACTCCATAAGTTCCAGATTGCCAGGAACGATATGAAGGTTGGGAATATAGGTGCCGCGAACGATCTCAGCCATCGGCCGGCGCTCATCATCGTAACGGATCGCGCCATAGAGCGTTTCGTTCGGCCCGACATCAATCTCCGGCTGGTGGCCGAAGAGTGCGGACAGACTTGCCTGCGGGTCGAGATCGATGGCGAGCACCCGGTAGCCGCGAAGCGCCAGATATTGCGCCAGATGCGCGGATGTCGTCGTCTTGCCCGAACCGCCCTTGAAATTCATGACGGCGATGACCTGCAATTCTTCACCGTCGCGACGATGGGGCAGGTAACGGCGTGTGCCACGTGCGCCCTGATCGAGAAGCCGTCTGATTTCATCCATGTCCTCGACCGAATAGGAACGGCGGCCGGAAGCCTGCGCCGCATCCAGCTCCGGACGCTCGGCAGCGATCTGGCGAAGATAAGCTTCGCCGATGCCGATAAGCCGGGCGGTTTCAGCAGGCGAGAAATGGCGCATGCTCTTTTCGGTGTGGGGTGAAAACGTATTTGCGTTATGCGCCTGCAATTGGGCTGACAACGCAGCCGAATGCTGTTGTATAAGGCCCGTTAGGTCGGGTGCCCCTGCAGCAAGTCTTGAGTCGGCACTCTGTGTCATTTGTCTTCTTTCGCTCGATATTGCAGTAGCGGTTTTTTTCGAAAAAGGCGGTTTTTTCCGCAACTGAGATATAAGCGCCGATTCTCTTTTTGGCGCAATAGGCTTTTTTCTCAGATGCAAAAGAGCCGCTAAGGCATTGTGGAAGAATCAGATTTGCCTTTTATGACAGTTTGACGGTTAGCCGCGGCTAACTTGGCATCCTCTTGATGCAATCAGGCAAGTTTTTCTCACTATTCCGGCTCGGCGAGGGAAGTGGGCGAGAAAGTTTGCCGCGGCAAACTTTTGCATCTCCATGCAAATCGACCAGCGCTAATGACGTAAAGTGAAGGGTGGACATTCGCAGGTGTTTAATCTCTACTCTCTGACTAGGGTATCAACGAGGTCGTCACCCATCGACCATGTTCATGCTGTTGCAGGTTGGAGGAGTAAATGTCCTATGATGTCGCTATCGTCGGGTCCGGTTTCTCGGCCATCTGTACTGTCGCTCATCTTTTATCCTCGCTGCCAGCGGATGCTTCTGTCGCCATTGTCGGCGACGAGTCGGATTTCGGTCGTGGCACGGCCTATCGCACGGAGCTGCCCTATCATCGACTGAATGTGCCGGCAGGGCGAATGAGTGTGTTTCCTGATCGGCCCGATGACTTTCTTGACTGGTTAACCGAAAACGGAATCGGGCAGGATCCGTTGTTGTTTGCCTCGCGCGGGGATTATGGTCTCTATCTAAGAGACAGGCTGGCCTCGTTGCTTCGCAGCAGGGACCAGCGGGCACGGGTAGATTTCATCCGCGCAAAGGCATCCGCCTGCCTGCCGGATGGTGAGGGCGGATTTTCCTTCACCCTGGAGAATGGCGAAGCATTACGCGCGCAGAATGTTGTCTTATGCCTGGGTGTTGGCGCCGCGGGTTTGCCGGTGCAAACCGTCGCGAAAGAGGAAGAAAGGTTGCCGCGCATCATTGGTCATTGCTGGCAACCCGGATGGCTGTCGAGAGTGAGGGCGGGAGATCGCATCTGTATTCTCGGCTCCGGTCTGACGATGATCGACCAGGTTCTGACCCTGCGGGGAAAAGGCCATCGCGGTCCTATTCATGTTCTCTCTCGACGCGGTTTGGTACCACACCCTCACGTCAGCCCGCCACTTGCCGCTACTATTCCGCATTTGCCGGAGAGGTCGACGGAAATCAGCCGGCTACTGCAGTCGTTGCGCAAACAAGTGAGAGAAGGCGCGCCATGGCGTACAGTGATGGATGGCTTACGACCAAGGACACAGGCGTTGTGGCAGAGCCTGACAGCTGAGCAGCGCAGCAGGTTTCTGCGGCATGCTTTACCCTGGTGGAATATTCACCGGCACCGTATCGCGCCTGAAGTACACAAGGCCTTTGAGAAACTCCTCGCTGAGGGCGTTCTGGAAATCCATGCAGGTTACCTCCGCTCTCTCGAGGAGCAGGATGAAGGGATCACGGTCTCTTATCGCCGCAGGCATACGCAGATCATCAAAGAGTTTCAGGTTGACTGGGTCGTCAATTGTACGGGGATGGAGCGAGCAGGGATTGGCCATTCACGTCTTCTCGAAACCATGCAGGGTGATGGCGTCCTTCTCCTCGATCCTCTTGGGCTAGGAGTCGAGGTTGATGCCGAATCCCGTCTGATAAGGGCGGATGGGCAAAACTGGCCAGGCCTTTTTGCCGCCGGCGCGCTGACGGCGGGTCGCTTCTGGGAAATTACGGCCGTTCCGGATATTCGTGTACAGGCTCAGAAAATTGCCGAGGCCGTGACGGAAAGAATAACGTCTAACGGACGGATGTCTGCGCTCGGTTGACGTCAGTGACGGGTCGGCCAGGAGTACATTGGGGCTGTAGATGCGACACTCAATGTTCAGTGCATTATGAAGTTTGCCGCGGCAAACTTTCACGTCTTATTGCAGCGGATCCATTGTTTTGGTTGGTTGCCATCCAGATTGACTTCATATGGAGGCCCCATGTCAAAAGGATGCGCACTGTCGCGTCGCGATATGATATTTACGTGTTTGCTAAATAATTTACATCACTTGTGGAATATAGCCGCAAAACAGGCTATAAAACCGAAAAAATGTGAAATTGATGAAAATTATTTGCGAGGCATCTATGGAAAAGCAGAGGCTGGTAAGATTCGAGACGGCAGATAGCCAGGCAGGTGGCCAGCGCCGCCCCTTCGCCAAAGCCGTCAGGGCAGGGGATTTTGTCTATGTGTCCGGTCAGGTGCCGACCGTCGATGGTGAGGTCGTGACCGGCGGCATCGTGGCGCAGACCGAGCAGGTCGTGGCCAACATCAAAGCTGTTCTGGCACTCGCCGATTGCACGCTCGCTGACGTCGTCAAGGTCAATGTCTGGCTCGATGATGCGCGTGACTTTTCGAGCTTCAATGCTGTTTTCCAGAAATATTTCATCGATCATCCGCCGGCGCGATCAACCGTTCAGTCGCCCCTTATGGTCGATGCCAAGGTAGAAATGGATGTTATTGCCTACAAGCCGCTGGCTTGATGCCCGATATTTCTGATTTTGAGAGCATATGATGACCTATCCCTGGCCTGATGAAGGTACACCACTCGATGCCATTTCGACACCAATGCCGGTGATCGACGAGGACCGGCTTGCTGCCAATATTCTCAAGGCGCAATCCTATCTCAACGGCCATGGCAAGGCTTTCCGTCCCCACATCAAGACGCACAAGATACCCGCTATCGCAAGACAGCAGCTTGAGGCCGGCGCCATCGGCATCAATTGCCAGAAAGTCAGCGAAGCGGAGGTTTTCGCGGATGCCGGGTTTGACGATATCCTGATTACCTACAATATCATCGGTCCGGCAAAACTTGCGCGGTTGCAGGCGCTCAACGCCCGTATCGGCGGGCTGAGCGTTGTTGCCGATAGCGCGGTGACGATTGCCGGACTTGCCGGAACATTCAATGCGCAAAGACCGCTTGCGGTGCTCGTGGAATGCGATACGGGCGGAAAGCGCTGCGGTGTGCAGACCCCGCAGGTCGCATTGGAACTTGCTGAAAAGATCGTCGCGGCACCGGGTCTCGAATTCAGGGGCATTTTGACCTATCCAGCCCCCGGCGGGGCGGAAAAGGTGGAAACCTTTATCAGCGAGACCATAGCGTTGCTGGCGGCAAAAGGTATCGACTGCCCTGTCCGTTCAAGCGGCGGCTCGCCAGATTTCTTCTCCGCTCACCTCGTTCCTTCCGCGACCGAGCACCGGGCGGGCACCTATGTCTATAATGACCGCTCGATGCTGCGTGCCGGACATTGCACCGCCGGCGATCTGGCGATGCATGTCCTTGCCACCGTGGTATCGAGACCCACGGCCGATCGCGCCGTGCTAGATTGCGGCTCGAAAGCCCTGACCTCCGATCTTCTGGGTTTCAGCGATTACGGGATGATCGAGGGATATGAGGGCGCAAAAATCATTTCGCTTTCGGAAGAGCATGCGGTCGTCGATTTGTCGGCCTGCGGCTCGGTCCGGCCTGAAATCGGTGACATCGTCAGGGTCGTGCCGAACCACACCTGTGTCGTCAGTAATCTTTTCGACCGCATGGTTTTCCATCGAAATGGTCTGGTGACGCGTGTGGAGGAGGTCGCGGCACGCGGCACCGTCTGGTGATGTTACCCGGCTAATTAAATTGCGAAACGGGTGCTGCTGACAGGCGGGCACCGGCAAAGAGAATCACAGTCATGCGCATATTCACGGCATCGCTTGCCACCGAGACCAACACGTTTTCACCCGTTCCGACGGATATGGATGCTTTTCGCGCCGCCTTTTATGCCGGGCCGGGCGAACATCCGGAAACGCCGACACTCTGCTCCTCGCCGGTGCCAATCCTGCGCCGCCGTGGCAAGGCGGAAGGGTTCACGGTTATCGAGGGAACGTCCTGCTGGGCAGAGCCGGCTGGACTCATCCAATGCCAAACCTATGAAACGCTGCGCGATACGATTCTTGCGGAGCTTACGGCGGCTTTGCCGGTCGATGCGGTGGTTCTTGGTCTCCATGGCGCCATGGTGGCGCAGGGTTACGACGATCCGGAAGGCGATTTCCTGTCGCGCATCCGGGCGCTTGTTGGACCCGATGTGTTGATAGCGGCGGAATTCGATCCCCACAGCCATTTAACGGCGCTGAGGGTCGCCAATCTTGACATCATGGCAACGTTTCTGGAATTCCCGCATACGGATTTCGAAGAGCGTGGTGAGCATGTGGTGGATATGGCGCTGCGGACCCTGCGTGGAGAAATCAGGCCGGTTATTTCCACTTTCGACTGCCGGATGATTACGATTTATCCCACCAGCCGTGAGCCGATGCGGTCTTATGTCGACCGCCTGAAGGCACTGGAAGGCAAGGATGGCATCCTTTCCGTTTCGGTCATTCACGGGTTTATGGCGGGTGATGTACCGGATATGGGCACGCGTATAGTCGTCGTAACCGACAATGACAGGCAAAAGGGCGACGTACTGGCCGAAAAACTCGGCCATGAGCTTTATGCCATGCGCAAGCTGACGGCCATGCCGATGCTCGATACGGAAGCCGGTCTGGACAAGGCCCTTACGATCCGCGGCAATAATCCAGATATGCCGGTGGTGATTTCGGATATATGGGACAATCCAGGCGGTGGCGTTGCGGGGGACGCGACCCATATTCTGCGGCGCATGGTGGAGCGCGGCATGGACAAGATCGGCGTTGCAACGATTTGGGATCCGATTGCCGTGTCGTTCTGTCATGCGGCAGGTGAGGGCGCCGAAATCGATCTGCGCATCGGCGGCAAATCCAGCCCTGAAGGCGGTGAGCCGCTGGATTTCCGGATAAGGGTAATGCGCACTGCGGAAGCGGGCTGGCAGAGTTTCCGCAACAGCCGCGTCACGCTCGGCCGTGCCGCCGTTGTAAGGCCGGTTGGAACAGAGATTGATATCATTCTCATTACCAGCCGTACGCAAACTTATGAGCCGGATATCTTTTCCAATCTTGGCATCGATTTTGCCGCGAAAGATGTGCTCCTGGTGAAGTCCACCAACCACTTCCATGCCGGTTTTGCGCCGATTGCCTCAGAGATCGTTTATATCGCCGCGCCCACATCCTATCCGACCGATCCGGCAAAAACGGCCTATCGCAAGGCAAGCCTGCAGCTCTGGCCAAGGGTTGCAGATCCGCTGGGGCTGGATTGAGGCCGCGGTGCTTCAGGTCGGCTGCAGCGTAATCAGAAAGAAAGTGCTTTCATCATGCCCGGCCTCGATGGTGAAGGGCATGTTGTTCTCCATGAAAATGCCATCCAGCTTATCCAGTCGGACAAGCTCGTTATTGACCGAGATAGTTACAGGATCGAGCGCGAGAACCAGCCTTGTGCCCACTTTCGCTTCGGCCGAATAGCTGCCGACAAGCCTCTGGACGTTGTGGGTGAAGGATGAGCGACGGGTCATGACGTTAAGGTCGACGATTGCGCCATCCAACAGGGTGGCATCCACCGGAACATCCGCGGCGAAGGGCAGGGGCGTGCTCTTCGCTGTCAACGGCATCGGCTCCTGCCCCGCAATCGCAAGTGCCATGCCGTTACCTTTGATAATCGCAAGCGTACGGTCTATGCCGGGGAAGCTGGAAAACGGTCCATCCTGAGCAACGGTCGCCATGCTGATGCGCCAGTCAAATGCATTGACGGAAGCGCCAGGCGGGTGGATGGCAATTTCCACCGTAACGCCACCGCCGTTTTTCCACGGCATGGTCTTGTATTCGGAAGCGCGTATTATTTTCATGTGATATCCAAAATCAGTCTTGGTGGATTAGGCGACAGAAGATTGTCATCAGCGATCATTCTCGATGCGCTGCTCAAGCATTCTCTGGGCCGCTTTTAGATCGGACCGCCGGCCGGCGACCTTTTCGATGGCGGCAATGGCAAGGTCGCTGGCGACATAATCGGATTTATGCCCGAGATTGTGCACGACGATCAAAGTGGAGCCGCTGATATCTCTGGTGAGATGGCGGGAATGCACGTCTGGTGAGACGATGGTGTCCGTATCTCCCGTTATGATGACAGTCGGCGCCTTGATGCGCGGATAGTCCAACGAAGCTCCACGCGCCCATTCATTGAGGGCTGCGACCTCCTGGGCGTTATGCCGAAAAGCCCTGGGTCGCAGGGCCGCGACGGCATGCGTCGCCTCCACATAATCGGCAGGCCTGTGGTTGGGTGCGAAAACGCCACGTGTTGCCTGATCCAGCGCCAGAAGACCGGCCGGCGGAGCAATGAAGGTACTGAAGAGCGGGCCGCTGAATGGCGCATTTGCCGCCGTATAATACCAGGCAATTCCGCCTTCCCACGGATAGACGGCGGGAGACAGGAATACGAGGCCCGCAACCATGTCCGGATGACGCACCGCAAGTGATGCCGCGATGGCGCCGCCAAAGGAATGACCGACGACAATGGCTCTAGGCACGCCGCGTTTTTTCATAAGCTGTGCGATGGCGTCGGCTTGCCCGTCCGGGAGAATATTTCTCTTGCCGCCAATGTCCGAGTTGCCGTGCCCCGGCCTGTCGACAAACAGCAATTTTGCCCGGCCTCCAAGCTTTTCGAGAAACGAGAACATCGGATCGTAAAGACTGGCGCTCGCCCCGTGAATAAAGAGGATCGGCGGGAGTTCTGCTCTCTTTCCGGCTTCGACCAGCACGCTGTTCAGCTTGTAGCCGCCAACGTCGATCCGCACCGGCATGATGGGCTGCTTTTCAGACGCCATGGCATGGTTGGCGGATACCGGGAGAAGCGCTCCAAACAGAAGAGTAAAGGCAAGCGGAAGGAATCTCTGCGCCATTCGTCGATCTACCATGTCCTTCATGCCCGCCCTCACGGTTAGCGCGGCTTTCCAACGAGCATAAAGCCGGTCGGTTAAAAACAGCAACGAGCAAAGCCGCAGACAGAGAAGAAGTTCCAAGAGCCGCCGGTGCGGCGTTGCAACTGATCATTCCCGACGACTTGCTAATGCGCGAAGGGCTGGCGCGACCGTCCTCTACAATCTGACAAGCGGCGCAGTTTTCTGCCTGCGCCGCTTTGTCTTTTTAGTTTCCGAGAATTCCAGGCAGACGCAGGCCCTGTTGTTTTGCGCAATCGAGGGCGATCTCGTAACCGGCATCGGCATGCCGCATGACGCCGGTTGCCGGGTCGTTAAAGAGCACGCGTTCAAGCCGCCTGGCCGCATCGTCCGATCCGTCGGCGCAGATGACGACGCCCGAATGCTGGGAAAAGCCCATGCCGACGCCGCCGCCGTGATGCAGCGATACCCAGGTCGCACCCGATGCCGTATTAAGCAATGCGTTGAGCAGCGGCCAGTCGGACACGGCATCCGAGCCGTCCTGCATCGCCTCTGTTTCCCGGTTCGGCGAGGCGACCGAGCCGCTGTCGAGATGATCGCGGCCAATGACGATCGGAGCCTTCAGCTCGCCGTTCCTGACCATTTCATTGAAGGCAAGCCCGAGGCGGTGACGGTCGCCAAGCCCGACCCAGCAGATGCGGGCCGGGACACCCTGGAAAGCGATGCGCTCGCGCGCCATGTCCAGCCAGTTATGCAGGTGCTTGTTATCCGGCAGCAACTCCTTCACCTTGGCGTCGGTCTTGTAGATGTCTTCCGGATCGCCCGAAAGAGCCGCCCAGCGGAACGGGCCGATGCCCTTGCAGAACAGCGGGCGGATATAGGCCGGCACGAAGCCGGGGAAAGCAAAGGCGTTTTCAAGACCCTCATCCTTGGCGACCTGACGGATGTTGTTGCCGTAGTCGAAGGTCGGGATGCCCATGTCCTGGAAGGCGATCATCGCTTCGACGTGGTCGCGCATGGAGGCGCGGGCGGCCTTTTCCACCGACTTCGGATCGCTGACCCGCTTTTCCTTCCATTGGCCCATGGTCCAGCCCTTGGGAAGATAGCCGTTGATCGGGTCGTGGGCCGAGGTCTGGTCCGTGACCATGTCGGGGCGGATGCCGCGGCGGACCATTTCCGGCAGGATTTCGGCGCAGTTGCCGAGCAGGCCGACGGACTTGGCTTCACCCTTCTTCGTCCAGCCGGCGATCATGTCCATGGCTTCGTCCAGCGTTTCGGCCTTCTCGTCGAGATAGCGGGTGCGCAGGCGGAAATCGATCGAATCCGGGTTGCACTCGACGGCAAGGCAGGATGCGCCGGCCATGACGGCTGCGAGCGGCTGGGCGCCGCCCATGCCGCCGAGGCCGCCGGTCAGGACCCACTTGCCCTTGAGGTTGCCGTTATAATGCTGATTGCCGGCTTCGACGAAGGTCTCATAGGTACCCTGCACGATGCCCTGGGTGCCGATATAGATCCATGAGCCGGCGGTCATCTGGCCGTACATGGCGAGACCCTTCTTATCCAGCTCGTTGAAATGGTCCCAGGTCGCCCAGTGCGGCACCAGGTTGGAATTGGCGATCAGGACACGCGGCGCATCCTTGTGGGTGCGGAAAACACCGACCGGCTTGCCCGACTGCACGACGAGCGTTTCATCCTCGTTCAAATCCTTCAGCGTCGCGACGATGCGGTCGAAATCGGCCCAGGTGCGGGCGGCGCGGCCGATGCCGCCATAGACGACCAGCTCATGCGGGTTCTCCGCCACGTCAGGATCGAGATTGTTCATCAGCATGCGCAGCGGCGCTTCGGTCATCCAGCTCTTGGTGTTGAGCTCAATGCCCTTTGGCGCGCGGACGTCGCGGATGTTGTGGCGCGGATTGTTCATGTGATTTCCCCTTATCCTTTTGTCGCAAGCGCGAAATTTTCGAGACGTGTCAGAATGGTCTTGAGATGGCCGCGCAGGCGTTCGGCCTTTTGCACGTCATAGGCAAAGGGCGGCGTCTCGCTGCCAAGATGGGTGGATTGGGCCAGTTCCATCTGAATGGCGTGCACGCCCGCTTCCGGCTTTCCATAATGGCGTGTTGTCCAGCCGCCTTTGAAACGGCCGTTCAGAATGCTGTCGTAACCCTCTGCGGCAGCGGTCACTTCCACGGCTATTTTTTCGATGGCCGGGTCGCAAGTCCTGCCCATATCGGTGCCGATATTGAAATCAGGCAGCTTGCCTTCAAACAGGAAGGGGATATGCGAGCGGATGGAATGGCAGTCATAGAGGATGGCTATGCCGTGGATTGCCTTCACCCGTTCGATTTCCGCCGCCAGCGCCGCGTGATAGGGCGCGTGAAAGGTTTCCAGCCGGGCGGCGATATCGTCCTGATCGGGTTCCTGTCCCTCATTCCAGATCGGCTTGCCGTCGAAATCGGTATCTGGAACGAGGCCGGTGGTGTTTTGCCCCGGATAGAGGCTGACGCCTTCGGGATCGCGGTTGGCGTCGATCACGTAACGATGAAAGGTGGCACGGACCGTCGTTACATCGGGGAGCAGGCCTGCATAGAGGTCATGAATATGCCAGTCGGTATCAGCGAGTACCCTGCCATTGTCATTCAGGCGTTGCCAGATTTCCGCGGGAACATCGGTGCCGGTGTGGGGCAGGCCGAGAATGACCGGCGATGAGCCCTTTTTAATGTCGAAGACGCGCATCTTACACCTCCAGCTTAGGCAGGATGCCTTCCGAAATAACGGAAACCAGAGCGCCGGTGGCGATCAGATCGGAAGCCGCCTTCAAATCCGGCGCCATATAACGGTCCTCTTCAAGCGAAGGGATCGCCTGACGCAGCACGGCGATTGCCTTTTGCAGCTCGGGGCTGGTTTTCAGCGGTCCGCGCAGCTCGACACCCTGAACGGCCGAAAGCGCTTCAATGCCAAGGATGGCAAAGAGATTTTCCGTCATGGGCAGCAGGCGGCGCGCGCCATGGCAGGCCATGGACACATGGTCTTCCTGGTTGGCCGAGGTTGGCGTCGAATCCACGGAGGCCGGATGCGCCATCTGCTTGTTCTCGCTCATCAGCGCGGCAGACGTGACTTCGGCGATCATCAGACCGGAATTCAGGCCCGGTTTCTTCGAAAGAAAGGCGGGCAGGCCATAGGAGAGGGCCGGATCGACCAGAAGCGCCACGCGGCGCTGCGCGATCGCGCCGATTTCGCAGATGGCGAGCGCCGTCTGATCGGCAGCAAAGGCCACCGGTTCGGCGTGGAAATTGCCGCCGGACACGACGGAATTGTCGGAAAGCACCAGCGGATTGTCCGTTACCGCATTGGCTTCGATTTCAAGCGTGCGGGCCACCTGTCTCAGAAGATCGAGGCAGGCGCCATCCACCTGCGGCTGGCAGCGAATGCAATAGGGATCCTGAACACGCTCGTCACCCTCGATATGGCTGACACGGATTTCAGATCCTTCCAGCAGGTTGCGCAGCGCAGCGCCCGCATCGATCTGGCCCTTATGGCCGCGCAATGTGTGAATGTCGGGATGGAAGGGGGCGGAAGAACCCATGGCGGCATCAGTGGACAGCGCGCCGGTAATCAGTGCCGCCTGTGCCGCGCGGTGGGCGCGGAAAAGACCGGCGAGCGCCAATGCCGTCGAGGTCTGCGTGCCGTTGATCAGCGCCAGCCCTTCCTTGGCGGCGAGAACGACCGGGGTCAGCCCGGCTTTGGCGAGTGCTTCGCCGGCGGGCAGAAGCGCTCCTTCATAAAAGGCCTCGCCTTCGCCCATCATCACGGCGGCCATATGGGCAAGCGGCGCGAGATCGCCGGAGGCGCCAACCGAACCCTTTTCCGGGATGGAAGGGATGACACCCTTTTCCAGCATACCCTCGATCAACCGCACCAGCTCCAGCCGCACGCCGGATGCGCCGCGACCGAGTGAAATCAGCTTCAGCGCCATGATCAGGCGAACGACATTTTCGGGAAGTGGCGCGCCGACGCCGCAGCAATGCGACAGGATGAGGTTACGCTGCAGCGTTGCCACATCGGCTGCGTCGATCTTGATGGAAGCGAGCTTGCCGAAACCGGTATTGATGCCATAGACCGGTGCATTGCCGGCGGCGATTTCGGCGATGCGTGCCGCCGCTTTTTTTATGCCGGCATCGAACGAGCGGTCGAGTTTGGCCGTGCCGTTGTCCCAGTAGATCGCGGCAAGTTCGGCAAGGGTGACGTTGCCGGGGTGAAGCGTGATAGTCATGGGTAAACCTTCTGTCCCTTAAAAATACGGGCATGGAGCGGATTAAAACCGATGCGGTAGACAAGCTCGGCCGGGCGTTCGATGTCCCAGATAGCGAAATCGGCAGATTTTCCCGCTTCCAGCGTGCCTGTTTCGGCAAGCAGGCCGAGCGCTTTTGCGGCATTGCGCGTCGCCGCCGTGAGGCACTCTTCCACCGTCATGTGGAAAAGCGTGGCGCCCATATTCATGGTCAGCAGCAGGGATGTGAGCGGCGAGGTGCCGGGATTGCAATCGGTCGCAAGTGCGATATCGGCGCCCGCATCGCGCAGGGCCTGAACCGGAGGAGCCTGTTTTTCCCGGAGTGCGTAAAAAGCGCCGGGCAGAAGCACGGCCACCGTTCCCGCCGTCACCAGCGCCTTTGCACCCGCTTCATCAAGATATTCCAGATGATCGGCGGAAAGTGCGCCGTAGGATGCCGCCAACGCGGTGCCGCCGAGATTGGAAAGCTGTTCGGCATGCAGCTTGACCGGAAGCCCCAGCTGTTTTGCCTTTTCGAAAACCCGGGTCATTTCCTCGACGGAAAAGGCGATGCCCTCGCAAAAACCGTCCACCGCATCCACCAGCCCCTCGGCCTGGGCCTTGTCCAGCCCCGGTAGAACCACATCCGTAATATAATCGGCGTTGCGGCCCTTATATTCGGCGGGTGTCGCATGCGCGGCGAGATAGCTGGTGACGATCCGCACGGGACGCAGGGTCTCGAGCTTGCGGGCGACGCGCAGCATTTTCAGTTCGGTTTCGATATTGAGACCGTACCCGGATTTGATTTCGATGGTTGAAATGCCCTCGGCCAGCAGCGTGTCGAGGCGCGGCAGCGCCTGCGCAAGCAGGGCGTCTTCCGAAAGAGCGCGCGTATCACGCACGGAAGACACGATGCCACCGCCGGCTTTGGCGATTTCCTCATAGGTCGCACCATTCAGCCGCATCTCGAATTCCATGGCGCGATTGCCGCCGAACACCAGATGGGTGTGGCAGTCGATCAAGGCCGGAGTGATCCAGCGACCGCCGCAGTCGTTTGTCTCGTCTGCCGCGGCCACATCGGCGGGCAGATCGCTCTCAGGTCCGGCAAAAACAATGCGGCCGTTGCGCACGGCAATGGCGGCATTTTCGATTGCGCCGATGCCCTCCATCGAAGGGTTGAATGTCGCGAGCCGAGCATTGCGCCACAATGATGTGACGTTTTCCGGCGCCATTCCCTTTGCAGATTTGTTCCCTGGCATTTGCTTTTCGCCTTTCTTTTATGCGCCAAATGTATATACATAATAATGAGCTTGGCAAGCCGCAATTTCGTGTTTGAAACGGGCCTTGCCGGAAGAGACCAAGAGGAGAGGGTGGCATGACGGCAATTCACGCGGGCGCAGCGCTTCTGAATGACGGGTGGGCGCAGGATGTTCG